>NZ_JADKNF010000022.1:0-61481 GCF_017808125.1 Pseudoalteromonas sp. PA2MD11 | reverse complement strand
GGACGCGTAGCTCAGCTGGATAGAGTACCTGGCTACGAACCAGGCGGTCGGAGGTTCGAATCCTCCCGCGTCCGCCACTTTCTCTCATGTAGAGTTAAAGTGACATAAACCGACGAAAGTCGGTTTTTTTGTGCCTGCAATTCGCGTAGGTGTGGTTGTAGGAGCGACTTCAGTCGTGAATAAATATACCGTTTTATTGCACCTTATTATTCTTTAGGCGACTTTGAACCACGCAGCCGGAGGTTCACTGTTTCAAAATACGTCCCGCGTCCGCCACTTTCTTCTTGAAAGTGACATAAACCGACGAAAGTCGGTTTTTTTGTGCCTGCAATTCGCGAACACCTCACTTCCACTCCACAAATAAAACCCCCAACTCAAAATACAAAAAACGCACCCCGTAGGCGTGAAACTTGTTTCGCGCGCATCACGATGATGTCGCCATAAATGACGACCTACAGAGTAGGAGCGACTTCAGTCGCGAATTTTTTAAAATAAAAAACTCATGCTTAATCGAACTGTGCGTGGCTCAATGGGGTGAAAGTGATTATCTTCTACCCCTTCTGTTGGTTCGCCCGCTAGTCTTGATGAGTAGTAGTAATCAATGTCATGGTCATTACTATCAAACAAGTTAAGCAATTCAAGTTCTGCTTTCCAATGAGTTTGCTGATAACTCACTAAACCATTTACCACAGTTAAAGGCTCTGAACGTTTGCTGCCATCATCACTCAACATACGTTTACCTATATGGCGTAAACGTAATGAGCTTTGCCACTGTTGTGCAAACTGCCAGCTAATCCCGGCACTTGCAACCACTGGTACAGCTCCCTCAATACGGTTGTTGTTATTGCTAATGTCTAAACGAGAATGCGTAAATGACGCTTCTGCATCTAAGCTTAATGTGTCACTAAGCCAGTAGTAGGCACTTAGTTCTATACCATAGCGCTGTGATGCATCACTGGCCTCAGTGTTACCTGCATCACCAACAAACAACAATTCTGAGTCGAGTTCTAGCCACCAAAAGGCTGCAGAAAAGTTAAATTGTTGCTCATCGAAGTAGCGCAACCCTAACTCTGCACCGTTACTCTTAACGAGTAAGTCTACGGTGTTTGTTGCCTCAAATGTTACTGGGTCTTGAGCAATGGTTGCACCACGAGCATCATTTGAATGAAAAGACTGCCCCCAGTTTGCATAACCAGCAAGGTTATCAGTAAATAAGTAAGTTAGACTCGCCTTTAAGCCGAGTAAATCATCATCTGCATCTCCAGAATTTAAACTGTTGTCGCTATCAACGTGAGCATCTAAATAATCATATCTAACACCAAGGGTTGCCTCTAACTGTTGGCTTAAATGAAGTTGTGTTTGCCAGTATGCTGTATAGCTTGTTTCCTCGACACTGTCTTGTCGTACTGTTGAAAGGTACTTTCGGGCTTGTGTATTGTATAGGCCAACTTTATTCACATTATCATGCCGAAGCTCTGTTCCAACGGTATGATTAACGGGAATATCACCTACATTAGCTGTAAATTGATAGCTTAGTGTTCCACCTGAGATAGTGCGGTTATCTCGTTGGTTAAACTGATCGCCATTAATTGGATCATTAAGGAAATATGAGAAGTTAGAGTATAAATTTAGCTCGTAGTCGATGAGGTATGCACTTACTGATAAGTTTTGTCCTTGCCAATTTGTCGATAAGCTATACCGGCTTGACTCTCCGCCAAGTGTTTTATCGAGTGAGCCAAGCTCTGAAATGATACCTTGCTCAATAGCCCTTTGCGGGATCTGATCTGCTGAATTCCAACTGTTGTCATAAGCCATTGCCGTAATTGATAAGTTACCTTGTTCTGAATCACGACTATAACGTAGCAATGCGTTTTTTTTATTAACGTCTTCATTAATATCCTGCCAAGGCCCATCATAAACTTGCCACTCTGTCGCGCCTACCAGTTTGCCACTACCGATTGAGGTACTCCCTAATGCAACACCTCTATAGAAGTTATCTTCCCCTACAGTGATACTGAGCTGATCATGTTTAGGGTTGTCAGATAAATGAAAATAAGCACTGCCAGCCGTTGAAAAGTCGCCTTGGCGCACATCATAACTGCCTTTTTGATAACTAACAGTGGCAATTGTTTCTGGAATTATAAAGTTTAAGTCAGTATAGCCTTGCCCATGACCATGACTGCGCATATTGATAGGCATACCATCAATGTTCGTGGCAAAGTCTGTTCCATGATCAAGATTAAAGCCACGAATAAAATATTGATTCGCTTTTCCAGAGCCGCTGTGTTGGGTGACAGCCATACCGGGAATTAACTCAAGCAATTCAGTAGATCGAAGCATGGGTCTATTTTCTATTTCACCCTGACCAATAATACCGCTAGAGGCGCTTATAGACTCTCCAATTAATCCAGTACGGTGACCATAAACTGTTATTTTTTCTATATTAGCAAACGCGTTAAAAGAGCAGCAGAAGGTTACAACACTGATACATAGCTTATTCATTTGAAAGATCCTTATTTGAAAGGTGCTAATCAACAAACGAGTAATTGCTAATATTGGATGCAAAAAACGTTTAAAAAATTGAGTTAATTTGCTTCATGGTCAATTTGTGTTAGATTTAATAAAATATTCCAAAAATAATAACAAGTGGGAATTTTATTTTATGTATGCGAAAGGTGCATTTCAAAAACGGCTGGCTATAAGTTGCGGCTTGATGCTTTTGACTGGTTGTGAAGCGAACACAGAAAAAGCCCCGTTAACCGACCAACAATACTTCGAGCAGGTGATGTTAGCGCCTGCTATTTTGCCAAACGATTTAACGAATACCGGTTGTTTATCGCTTGAGAGTGAAACTAAGCTGCAAAGCTATAAATCAGCGGCTGAGGTTAATTACCAGCAGGCGGGTTGGCAAAACAGAGTTGCGGCCGATTGGCAGTATTTTTTAGCCCCAGAGCAACCGGGCAAGCTACTCCTAATTGATTATCAAGTTCAAGCAGGGCAATTAGCTTACCGGTATTTAAGTGACGGCAGCCACAATGAGTTGTATGAACCTTGGAGTTCATCAAAAATTCAAGCGTTTAGCGGTGCGCTGTCAAAAGTAAGACAAACCCACCCAGAGCTTGGTGCTGCATCTTTTGCCGGCGATACTGCACTCGCCGATTTGATCAGCAGTATTAATAGTTACGAAGCATTTGGCAAAGCCGATGGTAACTCAAATGCGATAGCCAGTTATTTTGTCAATGTCGCAGGGCGCGAATATTTACGTGGGCTTTTTAATGACGGCTGGCTCAAACTGCAGGATGAGCGTTTGTTATTTAACGGCGCATATGGCTCAGAGCAGTTTATGCCATCAGACGAATACTGGCATAACCCTGCCAATAATGAGCTTGATGCAAAGATTGCTCGATACAAAGCAAGCAGTGATGATCCTGGCTATTTGGGGTATCGTTGTGAGGGTTGTGGTTTAACGGGCAACAAAGCAATGACCACACTTGCTCAAGCGGAATGGTTAAAACGTCTGGTTAGTCATCAGCGTGAACCAAGTACGCAAATGCCTCATTTACAAGCAAGTGATGTTGTTGTGCTACTTAACGGCACAGGTCATACAGATGAACATGCTCCTGTAGGCGGCATGATGGTGGGTATCAGTCATATCGTTACAAATGCATTGGCAAATGTTATTGCACCAAATGATAGTCGCTCAGCAAAGGAAGTGCTCGATGGCGCAACGAATGGGCAGTGGCGTGTTTGGCAAAAAATTGGTTGGGGGCCAAGTGAAACGCGCTCCACCACAGAAACGGTTATGTTGGCACATGTATGTTTAGGCAATTATCAAGGTGGCCGTGAGTTTACATTTAGTGTGCAGCAGTCAACTATGGGAGCCGACGAAGCCAATTTGCCAAAAGTTGGTAAGCAAATGCAGCAAAAATTGCAGCATGCTTTTACAAAATTATTAGATTCACGCGTTCAATAAGAATTAAGGTACAGCTATGCGTCGTTCAATTATCGCTTTATCAATTACTTTAGGTGTTGCTTTTAGTGCACCTATACATGCTGAGGGGTGGCAATCAGATGTTATCGGGGTCACGCAGTCACAGCTTTCGCCCAGCTACTGGCTAGCACAAGGTGCATCGGCAAAAGTGATCATGACAGAGGCGCAAATTGCGGCCTTCAACGAGAAACTAGTAAAAGATAATAAATACATTGTTGATCCTCTTTCATTTCAAAAATCGCTCACTAAAGACGAGCTAACAAGCGCCATTCATTCAGCAAGTTCAATTCCAAAAAGCCCGCGCTTTTTTACTGATGGCCGCCAACTCACAGCGAAAGATTTTGCTAAATATCAGGAAAACTTAAACCTTAACAAAGTCGGAGATAACAATGAGGTACGCTTTGCTGTGGTCGTTAAGCGCACGGCATTACGCACTTTTCCAACCTGGGATCGGGTATTAAATAGCGGCCTTGATCAAGACTTAGATCGCTTTCAAGAAAGCGGAATGTTCCCGGGCGAAGCGGTTGCTGTATTGCATCAAAGCGCAGATAAAAAATGGTTGTTAGTACGTGCTTACAACTATCTTGCGTGGACGCCTGCCGAAGATCTTGCCTTTGCTGATGCAGATAAAATTAAAGCCTATCGCGAACAAGATAACTTTTTGGTGGTAACCGGTGCAAAAGTAAATACTGCTTATGTGCCAAATGATGAAGACCTCTCAGAAGTTCAGCTCGATATGGGAGTGCGTTTACCATTAGTTGATAGTGAGCAAGTACCGTATTTGCTCAACGGCCAAAACAGCTATGCTAGCCATGTTGTACAGTTACCAACCCGCGATGAGCAAGGCAAACTTGTAATTAAACCGGCGATGATCAGTAAAACTGCCGATGTAAACTTAGGCTACCTAGACTACAACGAACAGAATCTGATTAAACAAGGCTTTAAGTTTTTAGGCGAGCGTTATGGTTGGGGCCATGATTACAATGGTCGCGACTGCACTGGGTTTGTTGGTGAAATTTATAAGAGCTTTGGCCTACTAATGCCGCGTAATTCAGGCCAGCAAGGCAGTAGTGAATACGGGCAAAATAGTCGTTTCGATAAAAATACCGTGGCGGATGATAAGTTGCCGACGGTTAAGAACATGGCGATTGGCGATCTAATTTATATTCCGGGTCATGTAATGATGTACTTAGGAGAGCATCACGGTGAGCCTTATGTTATTCATGACGTTAAAGGCTTAGGTTATAACAAAGGCGATGGTAGCTTTTATAGTAGTGCCTTGAATGGGGTGTCGGTCACGCCATTATTGCCACTTAGATTATCGCAAGAAACCAGCTACTTAGATCGTGTTTATAACATTAAGCGTATTCGTTAGAGGCCAGTATGAAAATTAAAGATGTTCGCTTTGCAAAGCTCAAAGTGCCATTAGTTACCCCATTTAAAACCGCACTGAGAGAAGTGAGTTTTATCGAGGATTTAGTGGTTTTAATAGACACCGAATGTGGCCAAATCGGTTATGGCTCTGCGGCCTCAACTCCGGTTATTACAGGCGATACCCATCAAGGCATGATAGCGGTGATTCAGCAGTTCATTGCCCCTAAACTAGTCGGGCAAGAAATCGAAAACATCAATCAGCTTACCCACATTATTCAATCAACGGTGGTTGGTAACAGTAGTGCAAAAGCGGCTTTAGAGTTAGCAGTTTACGACTTGTGGGGCAAGTTCTATCAAGCGCCTTTGTATAAGCTACTTGGTGGTGGTAAGTCAGCGCTAAAAACCGATATCACCATTAGTGTCGATAATATAGATAAAATGCTCAGTGACTGTCAGCGAGCGATTGAGCAAGGCTTTGATGTATTAAAAATAAAAATCGGCAATAACCTTAATCAAGATATTGAACGTGTAAAAGCAATTCATGCCGGCTTTGCCGATAAGGCTCAGCTGCGTTTAGATGTAAACCAAGGTTGGAATGCCAAACAAACTGTGTTTGCACTGCAGCAACTTGAGCAAGCCGGCGTGGTATTAGAGTTGGTTGAGCAGCCAGTAAAAAGCAGTGATATTCAAGGTCTAAAATATATTACTGAGCGAGTGAACACCCCGATTATGGCCGATGAAAGCGCCTTTTCACCGAAGCAAGTAATACAACTTTTAGAACTTGGCGCAGTTGATATCATCAATATTAAATTAATGAAAACGGGCGGTTTAAGCCGAGCAATAGAGATTGCTAATATCACAGCGCAATACCAAGCAGAGTGCATGATAGGTTGTATGCTAGAGGGCAGTATTGCCGTTGCAGGTGCTGCACATTTAGCCTCTGCCAAAGCGCAGCAAATCAGTAAAATCGATTTAGATGGTCCAGCCCTTGGTCAATATGACCCTGTGCAAGGGGGCGTTGAATTTAGCGGCCCACAAATACGCTTATCGGAATCCCCAGGTCTTGGTATTGAATCAATAACGGGGCTTGAACTAATTACAAACGGAGTATGGCCAGCATGAAAAAACTAGTCAGTCTTATTGCAGTTATGAGTTTATCGGCTTGTGCCAGTAAAGAGTTACCTAAACCTGTTATTGATAACAGTCATCAACAGCTCGTGGTGGTGGTAGCCAATGACAGTGATGCCATTGATGCTACCTTGTATCGCTTTGAAAAAACCGCTGGTAGTTGGCAACAACAAGGCCAGCAACACGCGGTGGTACTGGGTCGTACTGGCCTTGCGTGGGGAGTGGGGCTGCATCCTGCACAGCCGGGTCAGCAAAAACAAGAAGGTGATGGTAAAGCGCCGGCAGGTATTTTTGAGCTTGGTACTGCTTTTGGCTATTTAGATTCATTACAAACGAACCTTAGTTATCAAGCAATGACAGCAAATGATTATTGTATCGATGTGAAAGGCTCACCGTTTTACA
This sequence comes from Pseudoalteromonas sp. PA2MD11, assembly GCF_017808125.1. NCBI lineage: Bacteria > Pseudomonadati > Pseudomonadota > Gammaproteobacteria > Alteromonadales > Pseudoalteromonadaceae > Pseudoalteromonas > Pseudoalteromonas sp. PA2MD11. The sequence goes on along the minus strand of NZ_JADKNF010000022.1, from coordinate 54,586 downwards.
ACCAATTGGTTGATAAAGCACAAGTAGGTGAAGATGCCGTAAAAGACTCTTCAGAATGGATGCGTCGTGATATTTACAGCCAAGATAACCTTTATAAAAAAGGCATTGTTGTTAAGCATAACCCAAGCAATATCAATGGCGCGGGCAGTTGTATCTTTATGCATTTATGGCGGGCGCCAAGTAAGCCTACAGCAGGTTGCACAGCAATGACAGAAAGCAATATGGATGCGTTACTTGCGTGGTTAGATGAGCGTAAAAAGCCGCTATTAGTCAGCTTAACCAAAGCGCAATATCAACAAAAGCAAAGTCAGTGGCAATTACCTAACTTAGCTAAATAAAAATAATGAAATAAAAGTATTTAAATTTTGTCATAATGATGGAATAATATATTCCATCAAGGTTTGGGTTAGGATAATAAATGAGTGCAAATTACGCTTTTCTCGATTGGCTCGTATTCGCAAGTTACGGTGCAATTTTATTGCTAAGTGGCTGGTGGTTTAATCGCAAACGCGCTAACTCAAGCCAAGACTTTTTTTTAGGCGGAAATAGCATGCCAACGTGGATGGTGGCTATTTCTGTTTTAGCTACTTCGCAATCAGCGGCAACGTTTATTGGTGGGCCTGATCAAGGCTATCAAGGTGATTTTTCTTATATTGCGACTAATATCGGTGCCTTTATTGCGGCCTTCATAGTATCGGCATTTTTAATTCCGAAGTTCTACCAGCAAAAAGTGTTCACTGTATATGAACTGCTTGAAAAACGTATCGGACCAAAAGCTAAGCGCCGTAGTGGCTTGATGTATTTATTTGGCCGTGTGTTTGCCAGTGGCGCCCGTTTGTATATGGCAGCGATTGCTGTGGCGATGATTCTATATGGCAATATCGATGCCGACAGTGTGGTTATCGCAACTTTAGTGCTGGCGCTTGCGGGTCTGCTTTATACCTTTTTGGGTGGCATTCGCAGCGTTATTTATTCTGATGTACTGCAAAGTATCGTTTATGTCAGTGCGGCTATTGCGGTTATTTGGAGCTTGTTGAATGTTATTCCGGCTGACTTTTCAACCATTATTGCAACGCTGAATGAACCAAGTCCTGGTGCAGATTCAAAACTTGCGCTGTTTAAATTTGATTTAGACTTTGGCCCGTCAGGGGTATTTAACATGGCCTCTGTGTTAACGGGGTTTGTGCTATTAAACATCGCCGCATTTGGTTTAGACCAAGATATGACGCAGCGTTTATTAACCTGTAAAAGTCCAAAAGAAGGCAGTAAAGCGTTATTACTATCGGTGGTGATGGTGATCCCGGTTATGGCTATTTTTATCTTTATTGGTTTGCTGCTTTATATTGTTTATCAGCAACCTGCACTAATGAATAACGAAGCTGGGCAAACGGTTGTACAAGAATTTAATGGCGAAAAAATTACTATCTTTATGTACTACGTATTAAACGAAGTACCAGCCGGGGTTAAAGGTTTAGTCAGCGTGGGTATTATTGCTGCCGCTATTTCTACTTTGAACTCTGGGCTTAGTTCGATGTCTTCAGTCATCGTACAAGATATCTATCGCCCTTACTTGGAAAAACACAATAAACAAGTAAATGACCAGCACTTTGTAAAAGCGGGTCGTGTAGGTATGGCTCTAGTAAGCCTTGCCTTAGCGCTTATGGCTATTCTTTGCTATTTCTGGCAGCAATACAGTGATATGCCATTATTAAAATTTGCGCTCAGTGTCATGGTGTTTTCGTACAGCGGTTTGTTAGGTGTGTATTTTACTACCTTGTTCACCAAACGAGGTAGTGAAGGTTCAGTGTTAGCGGCGCTAATAGCGGGCTTTATGGTGACCTTATTAATGCAGCCCTACATGATTGACTGGCTACTACCTGAGTCAATGCGCTTTTACTTAGGATTTACTTGGCAGCTATGCATAGGTACATTGCTCGCAACTATTGTATGTTGCCTAGGTAAAGCGGCACACGAGAAGAGCGCATAAATGGCCTTACGCTATATTTTAGCCATCGATGGCGGCGGCACCAAAGTGTTAGCTGAGCTAAAAGAGCAGGCAAGTGGTGCGACTTTCCGTGCCCAAGCGGGTTCGGCATCAATTTCGAATGATCTTGATTTAGCGTTAGAAAACATTGTTAAAGTGACCCGCGATGTATGCCAGCAAAGTGGTGCAAAGCCGAGTGAAATTGTCACCGTTATGGGTGTTGCTGGTGGCTCATCGCAGAGTCTTGCTGAGCAATTAACAGTGATGCTCAAGCTGGTGTACGAAATAGAATTTGCCAGTTTGCAAATTACCAGCGATGCAATTACGTCATTATATGGTGCTAATCTTGGTGACCCATGTGTGGTTATTGCCCTTGGCACCGGTGCTGTCGGGGCACGATTAAACGCCCAAAAGCAAACAAAGTTGGTGAGCGGCTGGGGCTTTTCCGTTGATGATTTTGGCGGTGGTGCCCGCATCGGCCTGATGGCAGTGCAGCAATTATTAAACGATATAGATATTTATGATTTACCAAAAAGTCGATTAACGGTTCGTTTGAGTGAGCAGCTAGGATGCACTCGTCAAACAATTAGTAGTTGGCTTAAACAAGCAAAACCTGCGGATTATGCAGCATTTAGCCCATTAGTGTTTAGCTTACAAAACGACTGTGAGGCGGCAAAAACGGTATTAACAGAGCATACCCAATCGGTGGTTAGGTTAATAAATAAAAGCCGAGGTAACTCGCCGTTACCGGTGATTTTAATTGGTGGTTTAGCGAAAGTCAGCCAACCATTATTGCCACGTGCCTTACAAAACGAATTATCTCCTTGTAAAGGAGATTCATTAACTGGTGCCGCCATTTTAGCGGCAAAGCATTACCATGACATTATTGAAAAAGGACAACCCAATGAGCCCTGAGCACGTCTTTAAGCAACAACGTGAGTTACTCGAAGAGTTAAACGGTATTGTCTCCGAAGGGCAAAACCCAGACACTTTGGATATCGATCTGCTCAGCTCCACTGAGATCCTCACTAAGATCAATAATGAAGATCACAAAGTAGCGGGTGCCGTGAAACAAGTGATCCCACAAATTAGTGAAGCTGTCGATCATGTGGTTGACGCATTCCAACAAGGTGGCAGGTTAATCTACATTGGCGCTGGCACCAGTGGTCGCTTAGGTATTTTGGATGCAGTTGAATGTGCGCCTACCTATAGCGTTAGCGATCAGCAAGTGCTCGGTATTATTGCAGGTGGTGACACCGCGGTTAAAAAAGCCGTAGAAGGCGCTGAGGATAGTACAACACTTGCTGTTGAAGATTTAAAAAATGTGAATTTAACCAGCAAAGATGTCGTGGTTGGCATAGCTGCCAGTGGCCGTACCCCCTATGTTTGCTCGGCAATTGAATACGCTAAATCGTTAGGTTGTGTCACTGTGGGTGTTACTTGTAACCCAGATTCAGCAGTGATGCGTTTACCAAAAATTGGTATTTGCCCTGTAGTTGGTGCAGAAGCTGTGACTGGTTCTACACGTATGAAATCGGGCACTGCACAGAAACTGGTGTTGAATATGCTAAGTACAGCCAGCATGATCCGCACAGGTAAGGTGTATAAAAACTTGATGGTTGATGTGAATGCCAGTAACGAAAAGCTGCACGCTCGTGCTATTCGTATTGTGATGCAAGCAACAGAGTGTACACAGCAGCAAGCTGTGGATGCATTAAAGCAAGCAGAGCAAAGCGCAAAACTGGCTATTTTAATTGTGTTGACCGGAAAACCAGCCCCTGAAGCAAAACAGTTATTGTCAAAAGCGGGTGGCTTTTTACGTAAGGCGGTTGAAGAATAATGCGTTTATTAGTTATTTTAGTTCTTAGTTGTTTTGCGCTTTTAGGTTGCCAAGAAACACCTGCACCAGCGCCTAAAAATGCACAGCCTTTACAGGTGGGCGCAGCCAATTTTCAAGCTTATGTTCCTGCATTAAAAGGTAAACGTGTTGGCTTGGTAGTTAATCAAACGTCAGTGGTGAATGGTCAACATTTGGTTGATGCATTACTTGATAATGGCGTAGTGATCGGCAAAATATTTGCCCCAGAGCATGGTTTTCGCGGCGATCATGACGCCGGTGCTCACGTTAAAAGCACAGTAGATGCTAAAACCGGCATTGATGTTGTGTCGATTTATGGCAGTAATAAAAAGCCAAGCCCTGAGATGCTTGCAGATCTAGATGTCATTATTTTTGATATTCAAGATGTTGGTGTGCGTTTTTATACTTACATCAGCTCAATGCATTACGTAATGGAAGCTGCCGCTGAAAATGGTAAACAGGTTGTGGTACTCGATAGACCTAATCCGAATATTGCCTATGTTGATGGGCCTATTCTTGACCCACAATTTCGCTCATTTGTTGGCATGCACGAAATTCCTGTTTTACACGGTATGACAGTGGCTGAACTTGCTCAAATGATCAAAGGCGAAGGCTGGATAAGTGACGCTGATAAGCTTGAGCTAAGTGTCGTGCCTGTTACAAACTACGACCGTGCTATGGCTTATGAGCTACCAATAAAGCCAAGCCCTAACTTACCAAATGCCCAATCAATTGCGCTTTATCCATCTTTGTGTTTCTTTGAAGCAACGCCTGTGACTATTGGCCGTGGCACTGATTTTCCGTTTCAAGTTGTCGGTTACTCGCCAGTTAAACTCGGCGAATTTAGTTTTACGCCTAGGGCGATTAAAGGCGCTTCAATGCACCCTAAATTCAAAGGGGTTGAAGTATTTGGTCAAGACTTACGAGATGCTGATATTCAAGGCCTAGATTTAAGCTTGTTTATTTCGGCTTATCAAAAGCTCGCCGCGAATGAGCAAACGTTTTTTGAACGCGCTGATTTTATGGATAAACTTGCAGGAACTGATAAATTGCGTTTAGCGATTGAAGCTGGCCAAACTGAGCAACAAATCAAGCAAAGCTGGCAAGCGGATTTGAACGCTTTTAAACGCAAGCGAACGCCGTATTTGCTGTATCAATAATAACTAGCTAACTAGATAAATAAGAACGAGGCGCTTGCCTCGTTTTTTATGCTTATAAAAAGCTATGTTATATTCATGAACTTGATTTGTAAGGATATAGCATGAAAGTTCATTTAATTGCCAAACAGACGGGCTGTACACGCTTTGTAATTACTATTGATAACCAAGGTAATACCACTGATATTCGTTTTGTAGAGAGCTTCCCTGAAGGGCTGTTTGTAGATGTGTCGCGAGAGTCACTTAAACATTGGCTGTGGCAGGCAAGTAAAAGTAACAGCGAGTCGCGAGCGATAACCCGAACGGTGCAGCTAGACTACTTCATGAAAGAGGCGGCTAATATAGATGCTGCAAAAGCATTTTGTACAATTTAAACATCAAGTTCTTTAAATTGTACAAAAAGAAGCAGACTGCGCTGCTGATTCGTGTTGATAGCGTATAAAAAGAGAAATTAATTTCTCTTAAATTCGCCAACAACCTCGTTAGAGTGTTCAAGTAATTTGCGTCCTTGTCGGCTCGACTGTGTTAAGGCAATGAATAAAATGTCAATGACAAAGTCTTGTGCTGTACGCGCTAAGATTGACGATAAACGCACAGATTCGCCCTCAGCAACCGAGTAAAGTTTTACGTCTGCTGCGTCGGCGACAAGGCTGCTACCAAATTTTGTCACTGAAATCACCGAGCTCGCATTTCTTTTGGCGTGCTTTACAACTTCGGCAATTTCGCGTGTCATACCTGATTCACTTATCGCGATGACCAAATCACCTTTCGAAAATGTCGCAACATACGCAAGCTGTGCGTGCCCATCAGGCTCTGCAATTGCGGGCATACCGAGTTTTTGTAATTTATAAGAAAAATCTTTTGCCACCAGCGCTGAGCCACCTAAACCGCAAATTAAAATACGTTTTGCAGATTTTAATAGCTCCACTGCTTTTTCGACGGCAGGTGCTTCGTTGAGGTTTTTGGTTTCGGTTAATACCGCTAGTTTACTGCTCAATAGCTTTTCGGCGATTTGCTCTAGCGAGTCATTTAGAGTGATTTTGCCATGTAGCTTAGGTTCGCTCGTTTCATCATTTAGAGCATCGATCACGGCAAGCTTAAAAGCAGGAAAGCCTTTATAACCTAACTTTTGCGAAAATTTCACCACACTTGATTGACTTACGCCAACCACTTTTGCGAGTTCAACAGATGATAAATTACGAATAGCATTGGCCGAATTTAAGGTAAAATCAGCAAGTTTCGCTTCACTGCTAGATAACGATTGACGTAAGGCTTTAATTTTTACAAAAGTCGACATAGGGCTCACTTCTTGTTCTAATTTTTTTCATTGTACCTTAATCAAGTATGTTAAGTAACTAATGATCCTAAAGGTAAACACATTTCACTATAGTTTAACGTGTGAAACTATCAATAAAATATTCTTTTATTTTGTTTTTTCAGTTTTTTGCAACCTTAAAAGCTTTATTTTTATTGATGTTTAGCTTTTTTTGTTTGGGTATAATGTATTTTAGATGTTGCGTTTTGTTGTAAATATTTTATTTATATTGTGCAAATGTTGTGCTAGTGTTAATTGGGGCTCGTTAGGTTATCCAAGTTTTCCGTATTGGGTATACAAGCTGGGCTACTAATAAAAATATAAAAAGTTTTTACTCGGGGAATAGACGATGAAACTAAGTAAACTGACTTTGTGTATCACATTAGCAACAGGCAGCTTTAGCGCGTTTGCGGCGCAACAGGAACAGAATAAATCAGAAGAAGTAGAGCGTATTGAGGTAACTGGTTCGAGTATTAAGCGAACTTCGCTCGAGGGTGATTTACCTATTACAGTGATCAGCAAAGATGAGATCGATGCTGCAGGTATTAGCTCGGCAGAGCAATTAATGCTGCAACTAAATATTGCTTCAAATTCCAACGATGGCCTGGGCAGTAATGCAGGTATTGTGGGTGGTGAAGAGCGAGGTAATAACGGTGCATCAAGTGCTAACCTTCGTCAACAAGGAGCTGGTTCTACATTGGTGCTATTAAATGGGCGACGAGTTGCAAGTCACGGTTTAAAAGGGGCATCGGTTGATTTAAATTCGATTCCATTTGCTGCGATAGAGCGTGTAGAAGTATTACGTGATGGTGCGTCTGCAGTTTATGGTACTGATGCTATTGGTGGAGTTATTAACTTTATTCTGAAAAAAGACTACCAAGGTGTACAGCTAAATGGGTTTACAGATATCACCGAAGCAGGCGGCGGTAACATCAGCCGTTTCAGTATTTTGGGTGGTACAGGTGACTTGAATAATGATGGCTATAACATTATGGCGACCTTATCATATAAAAAGGTCGATATTCTCCATGGTGATGAACGTGACTTTACTAATACTTTTCAGCCAAACAGGGGTCTTTCACCCGATACTCGTGGTGCCCCATATGCATCAATAAATAACCGTGGTGGCGGCGATGATCCAACGCACCCTAATTATAATTTAATTGGCACAGGCTTAGTTAATCCAGAAACAGGTGAAGCAAATAACGTATTAAATGTTTTAGCGCTACCAGGTCAGCCAGGTTGTGATGCTATTGAAAATATGGGTGTAGACACTGGTGCACTTTGGAACCGTGGCAATGAAACACGCAGCTGTTCATGGGATTACCCTCGAGCGTCAGTACTTCAACAGCCAGTTGATAGCATTGACTTTGTATCTCGCGCTACTTTTATGCTTGAAAATGATACAGAACTATTTGCAGAACTTATCGGCTCTGAAGTTACCTCAAAGAAAGTATTTGAGCCAAACCAAATAACACCTTGGTCAATTGGTGCTGAGGGGTACTACCCAAGTACAGGTGAGTCATATGATTACATTGTTGATGCGCTGTCGGATTATTATGGTGCTGATCAGCTTAATATAGGTGCACCAATTGCGTATCGCTGGCGTTGTATGGATTGTGGTAGCCGAGAAATCGAAACGACCACGACTGCTTACAAATTACAGCTTGGAATGGAAGGTACATTTGGCGATTGGGACTATAAAGCAGGCATATCACGTTCAACAAATGAAGCTGAGTCTGAGTTGGGCGGCGGTTATCACTATACAGAATTACTTGCCCAAGCAATTGGTAGTGGTGCTGTAAACCCTTTCTTACTGCCAGGTGAGACACAAACACAGGCGGGGATGGATGCCATTGAGGCAGCGTCTGCAAAAGGTGTTGTGCTTTATGGTGGTAAAACAACTTTAACACAAATCGATGCTTCTATCTCTGGTGATACTGGGTTTGAATTAGGTTTAGGTGGCGATACCATCATGGTTGCAGCAGGTGTCGATTTGCGCCGTGAAGCCTATGAGTTTAATGGTGATCGCCGTGCTGCTGAAGAACGTCCGACAATTTATGGCGCACCATTTGATAATGGTAATGAACTTGATGATGTTCACCGCGACATTAAAGCTGTATTTGTGGAGGCATTAGTGCCAGTTACAGAGCAGTTAGAAGTTAACTTAGCAGCCCGTTACGACCATTATTCAGGGTTCGGTGGTACAACTAATCCAAAGATCGGCGTTAAGTACAAGCCATTCGATGAGCTACTTTTTAGAGGTGCTTATAGCACAGGTTTTAGAGCACCATCATTTAATCAGTTGTTTAATGGTGTTTCAGAACAGCCATATACTGGTACGGATTTAGCCGATCCTGCGGTGTGTCAAGGTGGTGTTGTTGATGCTTCTGATCCTAACTGTCAACCTATCTCACCAGTACTCATTTATGGTGGTAAGGAAGACTTAGGGCCCGAAGAGTCTAAGCAATCGAGCTTTGGTTTTGTTTGGGCGCCTAGCAGTGCCTTTAGTTTAAATCTTGATTGGTGGGAAATAATCACCGAGGGCACTATTCAGACACCTGTACGTCAAGACTTATTAGATAACCCAGATCTGTTTGCCAGTAACTTTATTCGTGATGAGTCTGGTGCTTTGCGAGCGATCGACATGCGCTATATCAATGCCGGTGAAAGAAATACCAGTGGTGTTGAGTTAGGTATGCAAATTAATGGTGAGTTAGGAGAAGGCCTGTGGGATATCCATTTCAATGGCAGTTACTTAATTGAGGATCGTAAGAAACTGCTTGATAATGTACCATTTGGCGATAACTTAGTGGGTACTCACTCTCGTGGTAATATTCCACTTCGTTGGAAGCACTCACTTGCGTTTAACTATGCACATGGCGATTGGCGACATAATGTGACGCAAATCTTCCGTGATAGTTATGAAGATGAAGTGCCAGCAGGTATACAGTCGGGTGCAATAAGCATCAATGAGGTGGAAGATTATAGCCCAACGGTTTCGAGTTACTTAATTTATAATTACAGTGTTTCGTATACAGGTTTTAAGGATATAGGTTTAACCTTTGGTATTAAAAACCTTTTCGACCGTGATCCACCGTTCACAGCTCATCAAAACGATTACTCGCCGGGTGCTGCATTTGATCCCCGTGTAGCTGATCCACGAGGAAGAGCTTATACATTAAATGCCGAATATCGCTTTTAAAGTATAGTGGGCACATAAGATATAAGAGCTAACTTACCTAATATGTAGGTTAGCTCTTTTATGTAGGAAGGAAGTTATGCAAGCGATTAAACATGTAGTTATAGCTGGAGGAGGATCGGCTGGTTGGATGACAGCAGCTGCATTAAAAAAGGTTTTTGGTACTAAACTTACTATTTCATTAATTGAATCACCAAGAATTGGCAGCGTAGCCGTTGGCGAAGCAACAATTCCGCAAATTCGTCAATTTAATCAACTGTTAGGTATTGATGAAAATGCATTCCTCGCAGCTACAGCAGGCACATTTAAATTAGGCATTGAGTTTTTAGACTGGGGCAAGCTAAAAAGTTCCTATATGCACCCATTTGGTCCTTATGGTGTAAATTTAAATGGTGTGCAATTTCATCATTATTGGCTAAAAAGAAAACAGCAGGGTAGTGACTGTGCCATACTCGATTACTGTTTAGAGGGTTGTCTTGCCAAGCAAAATAAATTTAATCGTAGTGCAGGGCAAACCACAAAAGGCCCAACGCCAATCAATTATGCTTTTCATTTTGATGCTAAAAAATATGCTCAGTATTTACAAAAATACGCAGTAGATTTAGGTGTTAAGCACATTCAAGGTACTATTTCTAAAGTTATACTCAATCATGATACCGGCTTCATAGAGTCACTTGCATTAAATGATGATACGCAAATAGACGGTGAGCTATTTATTGATTGCACAGGGTTCAAAGGAAAGCTTATCTCGGGTGCTTTACACGTTGGGTTTGAATCTTGGCGCCATTGGTTGCCGTGTGATAGCGCTATTGCCATTGCGACGGCGTCTACTGATGAGTTAAAACCATATACTCAAGCAAAGGCACATAAAAACGGCTGGCAATGGCAAATTCCATTGCAGCATAGAGTGGGTAATGGGCGTGTATTTGCAAGTGAATTTACCGATTCAGCATGCCAAATGGATAAACTTTTAAACAGCTTGCCATCAACATCAATAAGTGAGCCAAACCAGCTTCATTGGCAAAATGGTCGCCGCTTAAAAGCATGGCACAAAAACTGTGTTGCTATTGGCTTGTCTGCGGGATTCTTAGAGCCATTAGAATCAACTGGGTTGCAGCTAGTACAGTCAGCTATTATGAGATTGATCAGTTTGTTCCCTAGCAAGGATTTTTCACAGGTTGATATTGATATTTATAACCGCTACACAGAACAAGAAATTATTTCAATTCGTGACTTCATCATTGCTCATTATAAAGTGACGCAACGAAACGATAGTGAGTTTTGGCGTTATTGCAGTGCTATGGAAATACCAGACAGTTTGTCTGAGCGTATTGAGTTATTTAGAAGTAATGGTCGAATATTCCGAGAAAATAATGAGCTGTTTAATGAGTTAAGTTGGTTTTCAGTATTAAATGGGCAAGGTTTAAACCCGCAAGCATATCACCCATTAGTAGATACGCTTGAAAATGAACAACTTGAGCAGTACTTAATAAAAATCAAGCAGATGATTAATCACACAGCGTCTTCTTTAACTGCTCATAGTGATTTTATTCAACGACATTGTGCTTCTTCTTAGATGGATAATTAAAATCTACCATGAAAACTATTTATTTTTATAAATCTGTATTGTTATTCGTTTTTTCCCTCTTTTTACTTAGCTGTGCCAGTAATTCATATACCTACACACAATCAGCTAATTACAGCCATCGTGTTAAGTTTTTAGTGATGCATTACACCGCTATTGATTACGAAAAATCAATGCGTGCGCTCGTGGATGAAGGGGGCTTAAGTTCACATTATTTATTACCTGAGTCTGGCGATCCTAGTTACCCAAAAGACGATTTAGAAATTATTCAGCTGGTTGATGAAAAAGATAGAGCATGGCACGCCGGACGTAGCTTTTGGCAGGGCCGAGAAGATTTAAATGATCATTCAATTGGTATTGAAATAGTGAATGTACCAAGCTGCCATATTCCGGAGCAAACTAAGCTTGCGATGGAAAATGACGCCAGCAAGTTATGTATTTTTCCAGACTATGATGCTAAACAAATAGAGCTACTAATCAAGCTAAGCAAAGATATTCTTGCTCGTAACCCAGATATCGGCCCAACTCAAGTTATTGGCCATTCTGATATTGCTCCAAGCCGTAAGAACGACCCAGGTCCGCGTTTTCCTTGGTATCAACTGTATAAAGCAGGTATCGGTGCGTGGTATGACAGCAACACCGTTGATAAATATTGGCAATTATTTAGTGCATCAAAACCCTCTGTTGAATTAATGCAAAAAGCATTGCGTAGCTACGGCTATGAGGTGATTGCAACGGGTCAACTTGATTCGCAAACGCTCGATGCCCTAAGTGCTTTTCAAATGCACTTTTTGCCTTGGCATGTCAGTGGCAATAGTGATGCAAGAAGTGCCGCAGTGCTATTTGCATTACTAGATAAGTACTTTCCTAAAAAGCTTGAGCGGTTATTTAAAGAATATCAGCAGCAACAGCAAGCGGTTGAGTCTGCGCCAAAAACACTGGCCAATGCACAAGTTGTAGCGCGTATTCCGGCGCTTGATCCGAGTAGCCGCGCGCTAGTGAACGACAGAGGCACTTTTATAGCCTATAAAGGTCGCGGTGAAATCATCATAGAAAATCAAGATGCAACCAGTGCTGATATTTTCATTAATGGTGAAAAAATTAATATTGCCTCACCATTAACAGCCGAAAAAATATATCAATACAGTTTAGCTAAGCGCACCCGCGATGGCATTAACACGTATAAAGTAGAGAATGTGTTGCCTGAAGGGGCAAGCTTAACCTTACGTTTTCCTTACCCAACGCTTGATACAAACAACAGTCAAAAGCGTTTTAGTGCCGTTGATGAGTTAATTAATCATGAGATTAAAGAGGGCTTTCCGGGCGCAGTACTTGCCGTTATTAAAGATGGCAAGTTGATCAAACTAAGCCATTATGGCGCGGCTAAAAAGTACCATGCTGATGGCAGTGAGCTCAAAAGCCCACAAGCCATGCAAAACGATACCTTGTTTGATATAGCTTCAAATTCAAAAATGTTTGCCACTAACTTTGCGCTGATGAAGCTTGCCAGTGAAGGGAAACTCGACGTAGAAAAACCGCTGTTCTATTACCTACCAGAATTTAGAGGCAGCGGTCGTGAACAGCGTTTAGTAAAAGATTTACTCACCCACAGTGCGGGTTACCCAGCAGTGGTTGATTTTCATCGTAAAGACAATAAATTTGGTGAGCGCTTTTTTTCTCAAAACAGTCTGCGTACTAAAAACCTGTTATTAACTGGCGTGCCTTTTGTGGCTGGTCGTAACGTAAAACACCTATATTCTGATATCGATTATATGTTGCTTGGTGTACTGGTAGAGCGTATTAGTGGTATGGCTCTTGATACTTATGTTGAGAGCCAAATTTATCAACCGCTTGGTTTAACACATACGGTTTATAATCCATTGCAAAAAGGCTTTTTAGCTTCGCAAATTGCTGCCACTGAGATTAACGGCAACACCCGAGGTGGTCGCATTGAGTTTGAAAACATTCGAACCGATGTACTGCAAGGTGAAGTACATGATGAAAAAGCCTTTTATGCTTTAGGTGGTGTAGCGGGGCATGCGGGGCTATTTAGTACCGCTGGTGACTTGTCCGTACTTATGCAGGTGTTACTCAATGGTGGCGGTTACGACAACAAACAAATTTTTACGCCACAAGTACTTGAGCAATTCACAAACTCACAAGCAAGTGATGAGACCTATGGTTTAGGTTGGCGTAGAGCGGGGCATCAAGCGCGCAAATGGCATTTTGGCCCTTATGCTAGCCCGCGGGCTTATGGTCATACGGGCTGGACAGGCACTGTAACCGTTATTGACCCCGAATACGACCTTGCTATTGTACTACTAACCAACGCGCGTCATACCCCTATTGAAGGCTCGCAAAAAAATTACCAGTTTGTCGGCAAGCGTTTTGAAACAGGTAAGTATGGCTCTATTATCTCACTGATTTATGAGAGTATATTAAATCACTAGTCGAATTAAGTTGAGTTTGGTGGCAAAGCCATTAAGCTTAGCAAGTTTTCGCATAATAAAAATAAAATGTTGTTCTTAATTTAAAAGGGTTTTTATGTCTTGGTATTCAATTTTACCACCCTTGATTGCTATCTTAATTGTGTTTTGGCGCAAAGAAGTGATCATGGCGTTATTAGTCGCTGTTGCGTCGTCTGAGTTTTTACTTGCTCTGAATGGTGAAGGTAATACCTTGTTTTTCACCTTTATCAATACCATAGAGCGAGTCATTGAAGTTGCCAGCTCCCCTGGTAATAGCCGTATCCTTATTTTTAGTGTTCTAATCGGTGCTTTACTTGCCTACATTCGTGAATCTGGCGGTGTGGCTGCGACGGTTAATTTACTGATGAACAAAGGGGTTGCAAAAAGTAAGCGCCAAGTGGGTTACTTAACCATGTTCTCAGGTATTGCGGTGTTCATTGAATCGAACTTAAGTGTATTAACCTCGGGGATTTTATCGCGTGGTTTGTTTGATAAATTTAAAATGAGCCGAGCACGCCTTGCTTATATTATCGATAGTACTAGTGCACCTGTGTGTATCTTAATCTTGCTAAATGGCTGGGGCGCTTATGTGTTGGGCTTGCTTGGCAACTACGAAATGGAAGAGTCAGCTGTATCGGTATTATGGGGCAGTATTGGTTATAACTTCTATGCCATTATCGCGCTACTTATCGTGTTTTATACGATTACTTTCGACAAGGTACATGGCCCATTAAAGCAAGCAGAAGAAAATTTTGAACAACAAGAAACCGAACTAACAGAAGAAGTCAAAGGCTCAAAAGCGCGTTACATGCTTGTGCCACTTATCACTTTAATTGGTAGCATGGTTGGTTTTATGTTCTGGACTGGCGATGGCGATATTGCCAGCGGTAGTGGTTCTAAATCAGTGCTGTATGCAACTATTTTAGCTTGTGTTGTGGCTTACTTTTTAATGATTAGCTCGCGTGAATTTACGCATCATAAGCTGGTTGATATTGGCTTTAAAGGAATGGGTGAGTTACTGCCATTAGTGTCTATTGTATTACTTTCACTCACTTTAGGTGCAAGCTTAAAAGACCTAGGTACGGGTGTGTTTGTAGCCGGACTAGTCGGTGATTTCTTACCTATTTACTTGGTTGTGCCAGTGCTGTTTTTAACGGGTGCAGTAATTTCATTTACCACAGGTACCTCGTGGGGCACTTTCGCAATACTTATTCCAATCGGTGTACCGCTCATTCAAGCATTAGGTTTACCACCTTCATTGGTCATTGCAGCTATTCTAGGTGGTGGTGTGTTTGGCGATCACTGCTCGCCAATTTCAGATACCAGCGCAGTATCGGCCATTGCATCAGGGTGTGATTTATTAACGCACGTAAAAACTCAAATGCCATATGCCTTATTCGGCGGTGCGCTAACTTTTATTGCTTACCTAGTGACAAGCATAATTGTTTTATAAGTAATAGCTTTAAGCCTTAAGTTATAAGTAAAAAACCACAGAGGAGTCTGTGGTTTTTTATTGCTTGTAACGTAAGTCGTCATTTATGGCGACACATGTCGAATCACTTATAAAGTGACGGACTAAAGTCCGACCTACAATAGTGTGGATTGAGGCCATCGCGCGAAATAAATTTCACGCCTACGGTATTCCTTTGCTCTTTCCCCTTGTAACTCGCTACCTTGTATTAAATCTGATAGCTGACGGCTGAAAGCTGATAGCTCTGAGTGTGTTGGGTTTCGCTTCGCTCTATCCAACCTACGATTTAGGTACAACCTTATAAACACCGACACCATCAACACCAAGATATAAATCACCATTAGGGTGGGTGGCTAGGCTGCGCACGCGACCTACACCTTCAAATACCTTACTGTGGCCTGTTACTTTGTCACCATCAAGTTTCACTAACACAAGGTGACCAAACTTCATCGAACCTACGGCAATTTGACCTTGCCACTGAGGGTATTTATCGCTGGTGATAAATTCCATTCCAGAAGGGGCAATGGAAGGCACCCAATAGCAATCAGGTTGTTCCATTCCCTTGCGACTGGTTTCGTCAGTAATTTTTGTACCAATGTAGTTGATCCCATAAGTGATCTCAGGCCAACCATAGTTAGCACCTGCTTTAACTATGTTGATTTCATCGCCGCCCCGCGGGCCGTGTTCATGGCTCCATATAACTCCCGTTTCAGGATGCATCGCCATACCTTGTGGGTTACGGTGTCCATACGAATAGATGCTTTTGTGGGTTGTTTTATGGTTATAAAACGGGTTTGATTTAGGGATAGAGCCATCGCTATTGATACGGTGAATTTTGCCTGCATCATAGTCTAAGCTTTGTGGGTGAACGTCTCTTTTGCCACGGTCGCCGATAGAGAAGTACAAGTAACCTTGTTTGTCGAACTCAATACGCGAACCATAGTGTTTTGTTGTTTCAATATTTGGCTCGCCATCAAACAATAATTGCTGATCGATAAGAGCCATATCTTTAAAGCGGGCGCGCATAATCGAGGTGTTATAACCCTCACCATCGCCTTCATAGCCCGAGTACGAAAAGTAAATCCAGCCATTGTCGGCAAAGTTCGGATCAAGCTCTATGTCTAATAAGCCCCCTTGACCTTCATCATGTACTTTAGGTGTGCCTTTAACTATTTGCTCAACGAGTTTGCCATCACGAATTAATCTAAGCTCGCCACGTCTGTCGGTAACGAGTAAGTCACGCTCGTTAAGCCAAGCCATGCCCCACGGAATTTGAATTCCTTCACTTACTAATTCTAGTTTGTAGTCATTAGCGCTGGCATCCAGAGGGATCTTTTGCTCCGGCTGAGCACAAGCTTGCAAGCTCGACAAACTAATTGAGGCAATGATTAAACTGTTAAACAAAGACCTTTTCATGGTAACTCCATAATATTTAAACACGATGTTTCTAGCCTAGCTGGTTCAGCATTAAATTGTTATTAACATTAGAGCAATGTGCGATTATTGGTAGGAAAAGCGAGGTAAAGAGCGGAGTATTAGCCGTCAGCCGTCAGCCGTCAGCCGTCAGCCGTCAGCCGTCAGCCGTCAGCCGTCAGCCGTCAGCCGTCAGTTTGAAAGCTGATGGCTCGTTGAACCATCGCGCGAAATAAATTTCACGCCTACGGTACTCCTTTACTCTTTCCCCTTGTAACTCGCTAACTTGTTTTAAATCTGCTAGCTTAGCAAGTTCTTATTCTTAAAAGGATTTAACAAGTCGTATGAAGTCAGAAAAGTTTTTTAAATGGGTGTGGAATGTTAACGGCCTAATTTTACTTATGGGCTTAATCATTGGAGCTGCAGCAATAGGGTATAATTTTGTTGCTTACTTACTAAAGTCCGATAACCATGTTCAGCAACAAACACTAAACTTAGCTGAAGATGAAAAGCAGCAAGAAAAGTGGAAACTGGGTTACCCCCGTAAGGTCGAGGGGAGTGATTTTTACTTTATCCCGTTGGAATCAGAAAAACTGGATATCGAGGTTAAAGCTGATGTAACAGTTTACAATAATTTTAGCGGTGGTTATAAATACAGACCTACGCGCTCAAAGAACATCTTGTTTCTTAATGACAAAACCAATCACGCCAAGTGGCTATTTAAAACAACGGATCAGTTGATCATAGAGTTTGGTGCTTTAAGCCATTACGAAGAGTTTGATACTCGAGTTTACAATGAGCAAAAAGCCAATGCTCCTAAGGCCGTTTCTTACGAAGTTATCAAAAACGATACCAACAACGACAAACTGCTCGATGGCAAAGATAAGCGCACCTTCGCGCTAAGCAAGATTGATGGCTCAAACTACAGCGAAGTTATTTCAGGTTACAACCGCATTGTAGAGTCTAACCTCAACGCTGAGGGCAATTTATTCGTTGTATTTATCAACAACGATGAAGTTTACTCTATGCTGGTAGACTTAGATACATTTGAAGTGATTAGTAAAAGCATGTTGCCGAAGGTAGGGGAGTGAAATTGATGTTAGGTATCAGATATCAGAAGAATGATCTGACATCTGAAGACTAACTACGCGGGGTAAACCAGCTGCTACTTAAAAGCTTGCGACTTTACTCTTGTAACTCGCTAGGTTGTTTTAAATCTGATAGCTGAAAGCTCTGAGTGTGTTGGTTTTCACTCCGTTCTAACCAACGTCACGTAGGTCGTCATTTATGGCGAAACATGTTTTATCACTCATACGTGGCGGGCTAAAGCCCGACTTATAGCCGCATAAATTGAGAGAATCGCGCGAAATAAATTTCACGCCTACAGTACTCCTTTACTCTTTCCCCTTGTAGCTCGCTAATTTTTTTAAATCTGACTGCTCTGAGTGTGTTGGGTTTCGCTCCGTTCTAACCAACGTCAGGTAGGTCGTCATTTATGGCGACAAATTATCTTTTCATTAACGGGCTAAAGCCCGACCTACAAGAGTATGGATTGCGGCCATCGCGCGAAATAAATTTCACGCCTACGGTACTCCTTTACTCTCTTCTTGTAACTCGCCAGCTTTTTTAAACCTGACAGCTCTGAGTGTGTTGGGTTTCGCTACGCTCTAGCCAACCTACGAACTCCTTTACTCTTTCCCCTTGTAACTCGCTAACTTGTTTTAAATCTGATAGCTGACAGCTGTTTTCAAGCTTTACAATTTTCCGCCTCATGGGTTAACTGTTTGAGTGCGATGATTTGGCCTTGTTTGTTCTGGTCTAGGGCGAGTAGGTCACCTTGGTGAATATGAGTATCTAGGGTGCCGTGTTTTTGTAGCTCTTCAAGGAGTGATTGTTTAATTTGTACTATGACATTTTGCTCGCAGTCGGCGATATACCAGTCGTTATCAACACTGACTAGACGGCCGGTGAAGCTGGTGCGGGCTTGGTGATTGGCTAATGCTTGTTGGTAGTTAGCATCTAGGTTTTGTTTTTGTTGTTTAAGATTACTCACATAGCTGCCTTTGGCGTCGAGTTCGTGTACTTCAAGCCATTGATAATCTGATAAATCCACGGCGTAAACATCGGTTAATTCACGGTTGTTGTATTGCAGCATGACAAAACCAAGAATCGCTAAAGCAGCAAAAACTCCGGTCATTTGCAGTCCTAAAAAGCGCTGTGGTCTTGGCGTTGCTGAGAGTGGTTTTTGCATGTGTGAAAGCTCATCGCTGCTTAAGCTGTGTTCTGCCTTACGTTTTTGAAAATGTGCTTTTAAATCAGTATCGAATTGCTCGTCGTTACGCTTCATGGAGGCCTCCTAGTTGTTGTTTCAGGTTTTGACGGGCATATCGCAGCCGAGTTTTAATGGTCTCTGGGTTACTTTGTGTGATAGCTACAATATCATCTAGACTAAAGCCTTCATGTTGTAAGGTCAGCGCTTCACGTTGTACAAAGCTAAGCGCCATTAGTGCTTTATCAAAGGCTTCGTAGTTGTAGTGATAACTCTCATTCTGAGATTCGGTAAATAGCTGGTTGTCTTCTAATTCAACGAACTTTTGCTGCTTACGAAATTCATCAATTAATAAATTACGAGCTAAGCGAAAAAGCCACGCTTTTGGGTTGTTTTGATCATTGTAAAAGTTGCGTTTATCAATAACTTTTAACCAGGTTTGCTGGCATATATCAAGGGCAAGATCTTTATCACTTTGTGTAACTAGATAGTGATAAAGATCGTTCCCGTATTGAGCAACGAGTTGGTTAAGGTAACGGTTGTCGCCCGTTTTGGCATACTGCGCCAAACAATCTGTGTTTGGCTTGTCAAATAACCATGTCTTGATGCTCATTAGCATAGGCAGTTATCCATCTATTTTAAAATCAAGTTGAACGCTTTGGTTTGTTTGCAATTGTGCCACACCTTCAACAACTTTAGGGCGATATTTCCAACGTTTAATGGCGCGAATTGCTTCACGGTCAAATACCCGTTTAGGCTCAGCATCAATAATAACAGGATCAATCACTTCACCAGTCGGTGAAATACTAAAGCTAATTTGCACCCAACCTTCAATGCCATCGCGAGCTGCTACCGGAGGGTACTTAGGGTTAATACGCACAATTGGCGTTGCATCTCCTGTTGGTTGATTAATAGTTTTGCTCAGTGTGTCGCCAATGTTATCGAATGTCATTGTTGGTGTTAAATCAGCTACCACAACTGTATCGGTCGTATCAATCGTTGGGCGCGGTGGTATTTTTGGTGGCATTTTAGCAACTGGCGGTGGCGGCAGTGTTTGCTTTACTTGCACTTTTGAGTCTTCCGGTACTTCATAAATTTCAACCGTGATGTCTGGGCCTGTTTTTACATCGGCTCTTTGCTCAGTAGAAATTAAGTACTGCATAAATGCAAATGCTGCAAAGGTCATGACACCACCACCAATAATTGCTGCGGTTGTCTTTAAAGCAGCATTGCTGTTATTCAAGCTTGCTGAGTTTAGTGGTAAAGTATGCATAGCCGTTCCTCTTTGGATAATTGCTTTCATAGCTAAAACGGCTGGCAAATAAAAAAGGGGTGAAATTTTTTTCACTTTTTATTTTTCACAAGTTTTTTAGGTTGTTATGAAACTTATTCAAATAGATAAAGCCCGTTACCGTAAACATTTAAACCAAGTAATTATTGCTTGTGTAATTGCTTTAGCCGTTGGCAGTTTAGCCATTTCACAAACATTAATTGTGTTATTTCCTGATCCAAGCGGTAGCCATTTTCATTGGAACCTATTAGGTGTTGTTGTGTGTAGTTTGCTGGTGGGCTTTGTGCTTAATAAGTACCGCAATCATGATTACATGACTGAAATTGTCTATGTGTGGGAGCTTAAAAAAGCGCTGAATAAAATCACCCGTAAAATGCCAAAGTTAAAAGCAGCAGGGCGTGAGGGCAATGCCGATGCTTTATTAGCAATTCAATACAGTTATGCGGGGTCACGTTTGTTATGGCAGCTTGATGACAACACTATTACCATGGATGAGTTGGCAATTAAGCAGGCTGAGCTTGATAGTGTTGCGCAGCAGTACAATTTAACTTTAGATGTTGATAAGTATGACGAAAAGATACTAAATCAATACTAAATAGTTGTCTTTGTACCTATTTTGCTTTATTTTTTGTTGCGTCAAAATTTTAAAGATTGTGAACAATGAAAAAAATAACACATACAGTTGTCTCGTTGCTGCTACTAGGCCCCACTTTTGCTAGCGCTAATGATATTAGTTTTTCGATTGGTGGTGGCTATCCGTACTTTGTAATACCTGAAGTATCTGTTGCTAGTGCTGACTTAAGCCAGCGTTGGTATGGCAATTATAAGATAGGCCTTGATGATGGTTTTGCTGCGGGTTTTGAGCAAGCTATAAGTGATAATAATAAACATGCAATCGGCTTGCTGGTTGGCGCATTAGGAAACAGAGAAGTAGATACTCAGTGCGATGAATCTCAAAATAGCGATGAACTTACAGCAGCATTTGCCAACGCAATTGGTTGTGCACTCGCTGAAGCGTTTGATGAAGAAACCACTAATGGTATTGGGCTTAGTTACAGCTATAATTTCAGTGGCTTAAACCAAGACGGTTGGCGATTGAGGTTTGAATTAGGGTACGGTGAAGCCTCAAGCGATGATAATAAACGTGTTGATGGTGGTATCAACTTGAGTTATGAGTTTTAAGCAATTTTTTGAAGCAAATAATAAAGGTGGTTCATTTAATGAAGAAGATTTTGATTGTTTGCTTAGGCAATATTTGCCGCTCACCCACAGCTGAAGCGGTGCTTCGTAGTCGAGCAAAGTCATTAGGTATGAATGTCAAAGTTGATTCTGCTGGCACCATTGGTTATCACCAAGGTAATCCACCAGATCCTCGCTCAAAAGCAGCAGCCGAAAAGCGCGGCTATAGTTTTAAAGGAATTTATTCGCGACCTGTGACTCAAGCTGATTTTTATGAGTTTGATTTAATCCTCGCAGCGGACAAGCAAAATCTTGCTGATTTAAAAGCCCAGTGTCCAGAGCACTTACAATATAAGCTGTCGCTATTTTTAAGTCATGGTGACGCAGGGGAAAGCGAGATCCCTGATCCCTACTATGGTGGCGATCAAGGCTTCGAAAAAGTACTCGATTTAATTGAGAACGCAGCAGATAAACTACTTAACAAGATATGATAGGGTCGCACTGCGACCCTGTTATTTAGTTGTTGATTTTAAAATCTAATTGCACCCGAGAAGTCGCAGCAATAGCTTGACCATTTTCAAACTTAGGGGCATAACGCCACTGTTTTACTGCTTTAACAGCTTCTCTTTCAAATGCAGAGCCACCCTCAGAGCCAACCACAGTTATGTTGTCTACAAAGCCTGACGGGGTTACTTCAAACTCCATTACGACACTGCCATCTTCCATACGTTGAACTTTTGATTTTGGATATTTAGGATGTACGCGGTATAACGGCTCTTGTTCTTGGCTTTCTTTCCACGGCACCATTTTCGCAATCGCTAAACAATGTTTAGTTGCTTCGTCGCTTTTACCTGTTTTTTCGTATAAGTGAACTAGCTTTGAATGGGCGTTTAATTCGGTTTGATGATCAAAGTCTAGCTCTTGATCAAATACGCTTACCACGTGATTTAAACGCTCAATGGCGGTGCTGTATTTACGTTGATTTTCTGCAAATGCGGCAACTAAAAAGTCAGCGCTAATACGATCGACAGCGTTATTGGGTAAATTCTCTTGATAGTAATCATCGGCTTCTTCAAGATATTTCTTTGCTGTGTAATAGCGCTCACCAGTGCCTTTATATGCAAGGATACGAGCGGCGGTCATTTTTGCATCTGCAACAAGCTTGGCGGAGTTTTGTTTTTCAGCAATGGCAATGACATCATCTAAATACGTATCTGCACGCTTAGCTGAAGGTGTTGATTCTGCCATGCCGATTAATGAGTCATACACTTGTGCACTGAGTTTACCGTGATTTTGTTCTAGTATTTCGTAGGCTGTACGATATAACTCAAAGCGTTGCTCTTGCTCGCTTTTATCTAGGCTGTTTGCATAGTTAATAGCAAGGTTCGCAGTGTTGTCGGCGCTTTCGCCATAAACTTTTTTGCCTAGTTCAAACGCTTTTTTTGCAAGCTCACTACTGTCTTGCTGATTTTTTACAGCGGCGACATAAGCGCGGTAGGTGTCGTTAAACTCTTGTGTGGTCGTTTCATTAGCCATGCTTTGCTGGCTAAATAAAAGTGCCATGCATAAGGCAAGCGAGCTCTTTTTCATAATATTCCTTATTATATTGCCCTGAGATAGAGAAGGGAATTAATACTAGTTGATGATAATCATTATCATCATTAGGTGCAAGGTAGCAAGTTACACTCGCTGTGTCACTGTTGAATATTAAGATACATAGTATGTTTTTATTAACAATTTGAACAAGGTCTGACTGTTTATCGAGATTAAACTAATCTATTTTTTCGAATATTTTGAATGTGATTTTTTAAAACGCATTACAATTCAATTAGGTAGCTGTATGACGGCGAGTTTTCAAGTGTTTGATGAGCGCCACTAAAGCGAGGCGCAAAGCTCGTATCTTGGGGTGGTTTGAGTGTATAATACTTGAATTGCTGGTAACTGCCTCAATATTAGTTATCACTCGTCGTATGTTGCATCCTTACAACCTCAAGCTGTTGTAATCACATTTGCAGTATCGCATTTATTTTTTAATTTGGATTTGTCGTGGCGCAAGTAAGAGCAAGAGTCCAGCTGAATGTTGGCAAAAACAGTGATATCCCTGCAGAAATCGTATCTTTTAGTGGCTTAAATGATGGCCAAGAACATGTCGCTTTAGTGTTTAATCAAGCCGACACAGAGCAAGATGTTCCTTTAATTCGAATGCATTCAGAGTGTTTAACGGGCGATGTATTTCACTCTTCACGTTGTGATTGTGGTGAGCAATTAAATGAGTGTATCGAGATGATGCACCAGCAAGGTGGTATTTTACTGTATTTACGCCAAGAAGGCCGTGGTATTGGCTTATACAATAAGATTGATGCTTACGTATTACAGTCGCAAGGTATGAATACGTACGAAGCAAATAACCATTTGGGTTTTGCTGATGATTTACGTGATTTTTCAGACGCTGTATTAATGCTCGAAGCATTGAATCAAAAGCATGTTAAGTTAATGACTAACAACCCAAATAAGCTCAAAGCACTGCGTGATGCGGGTATTGAAGTTGATTCAGTGGTTGGCACTCATGCGCACATTAAAGCGGGTGTGGTAGGTAACCGAGCTTACCTTGAAACGAAAATCAAACATGGCTCGCACATGCTTGATATTAAAAAAATTAAAAAGCCTGAGTAAATTTCACAACAGGTGACTATAAACAAGCGGCGCACCCAGTTATACTCGGTGCGTTTTGTCGTTATTGAATGAGAAACTATGTCGATCGAAGTACGTATTTTTAAAGCTGATGCGGGCGTTAAATGGTTTAAAGCTGGGTGGGAAATCTTTAAGCTGCAACCTTTGACTTTTATTTTAATGCATCTGCTAATCGTGATAATTAGCTTTTTGGCATTGCTGCTACCTTTACTGCAAGTTGTTGGTGCATTTGTGACGCCATTTTTGATGGCAGGTTTTTATCAAGCTGTGCTAACAAAGCAGCAAGGCGGGACTATCAGCCAAGCTGATATTTTTAAGCCATTTAGTAATAAAGGAAACCGTATAGGTTTAGTGCGCGTTGCCGTGTATCAGATGGCGGCAGGTATTTTATTAGCCTTATTGTCTAATTTCATTTTTGCAGATGCCTACGCAGTTATTTCGAGTCAAACTTTCGACCCACAAAACCAAACACATATTGCCGATTTATTAGCAACCATTTCAATGGGGCAAGTTGCGGTATTTCTATTGGCGATCTGTGTGTATTTAACTGCTTTTGCCTATGCAGTGCCTTTGGTTTATTTTCAAAAGCAAAGCAATATGTTTCAGGTTTTAAAAACCTCATTCATGGTGTTTTACCATAATATGGCCCCACTTGGTGTTTATGGCCTAATTTGCGCTGTTTTAATGGTGATCTGTATTCCTTTATCGTTTATTCCACTATTGGTTTTAATGCCAATTTGTTACATTAGCTTCTTCGTGTCTTTTCAGGCCATTTTTATGCCAGTTGTGCCAAAAGGTGATGACCAAACAAAAGCACCTGAAGCACAGTCACAATCAGGACGCTTTGACGCGTAATGGATGATAAAGAACAAAAGTTAAAGAATTACGTACTTTGGTTATTGTCCCGACAAGATTATTCGCGTCGGGATTTAACGCGAAAGTTACAGCAAAAAGAGGCGACACCTGAGTTTACAGAGCGCTTGTTAGATTGGTGTGAATCACACAACTTTATTAACGAACAGCGCTATTGCGAAGGGTTTGTACGCCGCCATTTAGCTAAGTATCATGGTGTAAAACGCATTCAGAGCGAAGCAATGGCAAAAGGGATAGATCGAGCACTACTAGACAAGACGCTCGAGGAGTTCGAAATCGATTGGTTTGAACTCGCAAAGGACGCATATTTAAAGAAGTTTTCAAATTCAGGTAAAGAACTCGACCAGAAAGAAAGAGCGAAACGTGTACGCTACTTGATGTATCGAGGCTTTAATTACGAACAAATTGATTTTGCAATGCAAGCACAGCAATAAACGGGTGAGATTTTCACATGCAGCATATGACTACCGCACAGATCAGGCAACAGTTCTTAGACTTTTTTGCCTCTAAACAACACCAAATTGTTCCTTCAAGCTCGCTGATCCCGGGTAACGATGCCACGTTATTATTCAATAACGCCGGTATGGTGCAATTTAAAGATGTATTTTTAGGTGCGGAAAGCCGCCCTTATTCACGTGCAACCAGCTCTCAACGTTGTGTACGCGCAGGTGGTAAACATAACGACCTTGAAAACGTAGGCTACACTGCACGTCACCATACATTCTTTGAAATGCTAGGTAACTTTAGCTTTGGTGATTACTTCAAGCAAGACGCAATCAAGTTTGCGTGGGAGTTTTTAACTGATGTTGTAAAACTACCGCAAGAAAAGCTCCTTGTTACTATTTATCATGATGATGAAGAAGCCTTCAACATTTGGCATAAAGAAGTGGGTCTAAGTGAAGATCGTATTATTCGCATTGCAACCAGCGATAACTTCTGGTCAATGGGTGATACAGGTCCTTGTGGTCCATGTTCTGAAATCTTTTACGATCACGGTGAAGAAATTTGGGGTGGTCCTCCAGGTTCACCTGAAGAAGACGGTGACCGTTTCATCGAGATCTGGAACCTAGTATTTATGCAGTATAACCGCCATGCCGACGGTACAATGGAGCCGCTTCCTAAGCAGTCTGTTGATACAGGTATGGGTCTTGAGCGTATCTCTGCAATTTTACAAGGCGTGCACTCAAACTACGAAATCGATTTATTCCAAGCTCTTATTGCTGCTGCGGCTAAAGTAACAAACGCACAAGATTTAGATGATAAATCGTTACGCGTTGTGGCAGACCACATTCGTTCGTGTGCGTTTTTAGTGTCTGACGGCGTTATGCCATCAAACGAAGGCCGTGGTTATGTATTACGTCGTATCATTCGTCGTGCTGTTCGTCACGGTAACAAGCTAGGCGCAAAAGGTGCTTTCTTCTACAAGCTAGTTGCTGCGCTAATTGAGCAAATGGGTCAAGCGTACCCAGAGCTTGCTAAGCAACAGGAAATTATTGAAAAAGTACTGCGTATTGAAGAAGAGCAGTTTGGTAAAACACTTGAGCGTGGTCTGGCTATTTTAGAAGAAAGCCTAACTGACATCGAAGGCGATGTGATCCCAGGTGACTTAGTATTCAAACTTTACGATACTTACGGTTTCCCAGCTGACTTAACGGCAGACGTGGCGCGTGAGCGTTTCATGACGATTGATGAGCACGGCTTCCAAGAGTGTATGGCTGTTCAGCGTAAGCAAGCACAGCAAGCGGGTAAGTTTGGTGCTGATTACAACCAACAACTTAAGTCTGAAAAACACACAGACTTTAAAGGTTACGATGCAGAACATTACACCGGTACTGTGGTTGAACTTTTCTCTGAAGGTCAATCGGTTTCTGTACTTGAAGATGGTCAAGAAGGTATCGCAATCTTAGACCGTACACCGTTCTACGCTGAATCAGGTGGTCAGGTTGGTGACACGGGTGTGTTAAAAGTTGCTGGTGGTGAGTTTGTAGTGACTAACACCACAAAACTTGGTAATGCATTTGCACACCATGGTCGTGTACAAGGTCGTATTGGTACAAACGATAAAGCAGAGGCAACAATTGATGCGGCACGTCGCGATAGCATCAAGAAAAACCACACTGCAACGCATATCTTACATGAAACGTTACGCCAAATTTTAGGTGAGCACGTAAATCAAAAAGGTTCACTTGTTGACCCAGAGCGTTTACGTTTTGACTTCTCTCACTTTGAAGCGGTAACAAAAGACGAATTACGCCAAATCGAGCGCGCAGTAAACGATGAAATCCGTCGTAACTTTGCGCTTGAAACTGAGCTAATGGCTATCGAAGATGCTAAAGCAAAAGGTGCGATGGCATTATTCGGTGAAAAATACGATGACGAAGTGCGCGTAGTAACCATTGGTGATTACTCAATCGAGCTATGTGGTGGTACTCACGTTAAGCGTGCAGGTGATATCGGTTTATTTAAAATCGTATCAGAAAGCGGTATCGCGGCCGGTATCCGCCGTATTGAAGCGGTAACAGGTGCTGAAGCGGTTGCTTATGTAAGTGAGCAAGAGCAACAACTAAACGATGTTGCAGCACTAGTTAAAGGTGATAGCAGCACAGTACTTGAAAAAGTAACTGCGTTACTTGAGAAATCAAAAGGCCTTGAGAAGCAAATTGCACAGCTTAACGACAAGCTAGCAAGTGCGGCAGGTGCATCGTTACTTGACTCTGTTGTTGAAGTGAACGGTATTAAGCTACTGGTTGCTGATGTTGCAGGTACTGAGTCTAAAGCACTACGCGGCATGGTTGATGACCTGAAAACGAAGATTGGCTCAGGTGTTATTGCCCTTGGTGTTGCTAATGGCGACAAAGTAAGCCTAATTGCCGGTGTAACTAAAGACCTAACAGGTAAAGTGAAAGCCGGTGAGCTTGTAAATCACATGGCTGCACAAGTAGGCGGTAAGGGCGGTGGTCGTCCTGATATGGCGCAAGCAGGTGGTACTCAGCCAGAGAACCTAGCTGCAGCCTTAGAAAGTGTAACAGCTTGGTTAACTGAGCGTTCTTAATCACTAGTGGCACTTATCGTCCAAAAATTCGGTGGCACCTCAGTTGGCTCAATAGAGCGAATTGAGGCCGTCGCCGACCTTGTTGTAAAAACCAAACAACAAGGCCATCAAGTTGTGGTGGTGCTCTCGGCGATGTCGGGAGAAACTAACCGTCTGATTGAACTCGCTAAACAAATCGATTCTCGACCCAGTGCTCGTGAGCTTGATGTATTGCTAACCACCGGTGAGCAAGTGTCGGTCTCTTTACTCGCTATGGCTATTATTAAACGTGGTCACTCAGCGGTAAGCTTACTTGCTGATCAGGTCAACATTCGCACCGATAACATGTTTGGTAAAGCGCGGATTGAAGAGATTGCGGCGACTCGTCTAAAGCATGAACTTGAACATAACCGGATTGCTATAATAGCGGGCTTTCAGGGCCGCGATATTGAAGGCAATATCACCACGCTTGGTCGCGGTGGTACTGATACCTCTGCGGTTGAGATTGCAGGCGCTATCAATGCCGATGAATGTCAAATTTACACCGATGTTGATGGGGTATACACCACCGACCCACGTATTGAGCCTAATGCGCGACGTATGAGCCATGTCACCTTCGAAGAAATGCTCGAAATGGCTAGTCTTGGGGCTAAGGTACTGCATATTCGTAGTGTCGAAGCCGCAGGAAAATATAATATACCGCTCAGAGTGTTATCGAGTTTTAACCCGGATCAAGGGACCTTGATCAGTTTTGAGGAGCCGGATGTGCAAGCAAACATTGTGTCGGGTATCGCCTTTAATCGTGACGAAAGCTTGATTTACGTCAATGGCGTACACCAAGGAACGGAAAACCTTGCAAAAATTTTGAAACTTTTTGCAGAATTTGGCATCGAAATAGATATGATTAACCAAGTTAATCATAACTTTGAAAAAATAGACTATGCTTTTACTGTGCACACGAATGATTTTGAGCAAGCCCTTGAAATTTTGACCAGTAACCAAGATGGTATCAGCGCAGAATCTATTAAAGGGATCAGCAATGTTGCCAAGGTGTCTGCAGTAGGTGTAGGGATGAAATCTCACTCTGGTGTGGCAAGTTTATTTTTTAATGCCCTTGCCGATGAAAACATCAAAGTGATGCTTGTATCGACATCAGAAATAAAGATATCAGTTTTAATTGACGAAAAGTATTTAGAACTGGCTGTACGTGCGCTACACAAAGTTTTTTTAACCGAAAATGAATAAGATCTAGAGTTTTTACTTACTTTTAAGTCTAGATTTCATTAGAATGTTTTTGACGCGGAATCTTTTAATTTTTTGGAACATGGGAGCAAGAGAATGCTAATACTAACTCGTAGAGTAGGTGAAACCCTAATGATCGGTGACGAAGTAACAGTTACTGTTCTTGGTGTTAAAGGAAATCAAGTTCGCATTGGTGTAAACGCACCGAAAGATGTATCTGTACATCGTGAAGAAATCTACATGCGAATTCAAGCAGAGAAATCTAACCCAAATCCGGGCAACGTTTAATCAGCGACAGATATTTTAAGAGCCACTCACTGAGTGGCTCTTTTATTTAGTTCGGCTGTCATTTCATCATTTAGCGCTTGTTTAGAAATATATTGCATACCGCGCTGTGCCTTTAAAATATAACCTCGCTCAGTTTCAATAATCTCACTAATCTGTTGCCAGCTTAATTGGTAGCTTTTATGCGGGTTTTCGGCTTTCACCCCATCATCATCAAATACGATAGTCACTTCGCTGCCTGATGCACGGCTCATCATTTGTCTTGCGACCCACCATGGGCGCTTGTAATAAAACGATAAGCACTCAACGACGGCAAGCATAATCATAAAGCTACCAAGGTAATGATTCTCTAATTGATAAAACGCCAATAAGCCTAAGGTTATTAACAATATCAACAGCGGGTATTTAGGCTTGGCTTGAGATGAATAAGGCAAAGACTCATCAAAGCATTCGTAATAATACGGTTTATCTAATGTGTAAGTTGTACTTAATGTCATTCGTGGGCTCACTTAATTTGCTGACAGCAGTTTAACATTGATAGAAAAAATCTGCCGTAGTTGGTTTTCATTTAGTTGTCATTGTGAGAGCTTAAGGTATGTGTATTTTAAAGGTGTAAGTTGTATGTTTGTTAGTTCAATGTCATTAGCACTTGCAATGACCACAAATACTTTTTTAGTTATGGGCGATATGCCATACACCCCGATTGATGAAATTAATCTCGCCAAAGGCGGAAAAATTACCAAGGCAATCGAAGCAACACCTCATGGCTTTTTAATACATCTTGGTGATATGAAATCCGGGGCGCTTGCTTGCACGAACAAGCTTTTGCAAACAAATAAAGCGTTATTGACGTCGTCGACCAAACAGCCTTTTATTTATACCCCCGGTGATAATGAATGGACCGATTGCGACCGAGAAAAGCTATCGGTGCGTTTTGATGAACTTGAACGGCTAAGCTTTGTTAAAGGCTTGATGTTCGACGAGGCTTATACACAAAAAGCGAAGCAATTACAGGGTTATGCCACACAAGCTGAAATGCTAGAGAATGCCCGTTGGCAGTTTGATGGTATTGAGTTTCGTACTTTGCATATACCGGGCACTTTTAATGGCCGCTCGCAAATTTTAAAAAGTGACAAAAACGCAGCACTTGATGCCGCTGACAAACGTGATAAGTACAACTTAATTTGGTTAAAACAAGCACTTGTTCAACAAGATGCTAAGGCCTATGTGTTTGGCTTTCAGGCTGATATTTACCACCCAAGCAGTAAACCCGCCTGTAGTGAATCACAGCGCTCTAATTGTGATGCATTTAAACTATACCGAGATGCCATCAGCGACTTCGCAAAGCACACCAATAAGCCTGTACTTGTAATGCATGGTGATACCGGCCCATATTGTCAGCAGCCGTTAGCGAGTAACTTAACGCGTTTAAATGTCCCCGGAGATTTTGCCGCTAGCGATGTAGCTAAGGTGACTTTTATTGATGGTCAGTGGCATATAGCGAGTGTAACGACAAACGAGCCCCTCACTAAGGTTTGTGAGTGATAACGTTGGGTAGAACGGAGACGCACTCAGAGCCATCAGCTTTCAGCCGTCAGCTATCAGATTAAAACCCAACAAGTTAGCGAGTTTGAGGCTCACGTAGGCGTGAAATTTATTTCGCGCGATTTTCTCAATTAAAGCGGCTGTAGGTCGGGCTTTAGCCCGTCAAGTATGAGTGATAAAACATGTGTCGCCATAAATGACGACCTACGTGACGTAGGTTAGAGCGGAGCTGAACCCAACAAGTTATCGAGTTTGAGGCTCACGTAGGCGTGAAATTTATTTCGCGCGGTGGTTTATAAAGTCATCAGACTTTAAACCCAAGTTAAGACTTGTAGGAGGCGTTTTAACGCCGAAAAACTCACGCTATAGCCAAAAGTTCACGGTTAAAACCATTCCTACGATTATCTCAGATCTCATGCATCATTTAAAAAACAAAAAAGCGGCACTTGGCCGCTTTTCTTAAGTAAGGTGAGTGATTAGCAGTTAGTTTCTTCTGCGTTAACACCTTCTTTTACTTCTTCACATGCATCTTCAACTGCATTTTGTGTATCAGTAATTGCTTCGTCAATACGCTCACCTGCGTCTTCAGCAGAGTTGTCTTCACAACCCATGATGAAAAGACCTGAAAATAGGGCGATAGTTGCGGCTTTTAAAGTTGAATTTTTCATAATGAAATTCCTTGTAAATTTAAAAATAAAGTAAGTGGTTATCTGCTTTTAACTACTTAGGGACGCTGCCTCTAAGTGCTCCTGATACCAGCGAAATAACAAGTAATACTAAAAATATAAAAAAGATAATCTTAGCGATGCCTGCAGCGGCTCCTGCGATACCGCCAAAACCTAACACTGCTGCGATTAACGCGATAACTAGAAAAGTAATTGTCCAGCGTAACATAGTGGTCTCCTTGGCTATTTAAATTTTCTTAAGTTCGATGTAACTGAAGCGAGTTCTATGCCAGAAGTTTTAATTTATATATTTCAATGGCTTGTGTGTTTTTGTTGTTCTTTAGATAGCTCATCATTTGGTAACTTTTACGAGTAAGCATGTAACTTATTCATAGTGATATTTTTTCATATTGAGATGAATGAGGAAAAAGAGAATTGCCGTTATTATTGGTAAGACCAATTTAACTTTATTTTGAGTGGATAGCTCTAACACCTTGTTGTGCGTGGTTTTTAGCCATTTTGTTGCTATTAATTAATAGTTCAGCATATAACGACTGGCTATATTGATTATTTATATCATCTATAGCGGGGCTTTAAATGCATAAATAGTGGGGTGTTAATTATATGTACGTCATGTTATTTTAAATTTAATTGGTTTTACCAATTTACAATGGTGCTATACAAATGAATTTCGTTTGTTATTATTGGTGCATAATTATTTAACAAAAATAACTTTTTATTTTAAGTAAGCGAGGGGAGTCGTATGGATATAGGTGGATTACTCACCACTGCGGCCAGTTTGATGGTGACAGGCATGGTAGGCGTGTTTGTTTTTCTGACTATTTTGATTTCAGCAGTCACTTTAATGTCAAAGCTGGTGGGTCGATTTGATGATCCTGCAACTGCAGAACCTACGCGTACAGCAAAAATTCAACCTCAACAGGGTGTGCCACAGGCACATATTGCAGCAATCAGCGCTGCAATTGCTCAATTTCGAAATAAACAAAAATAACGGGGCAGCTTAAACATGGCTAAATTAAAACTAACCGAACTAGTATTGCGCGACGCACACCAGTCTCTTTTGGCAACGCGTATGCGCTTAGACGACATGCTACCCATGGCAGAAAAACTCGATAATGCGGGTTATTGGTCAATTGAATCATGGGGGGGTGCGACGTTTGACTCGTGTATCCGTTATTTAGGTGAAGATCCTTGGCAACGTATTCGCGAGCTAAAAGCGGCAATGCCAAACACTAAGCAGCAAATGCTACTGCGTGGACAAAATCTTTTAGGCTACCGTCATTATGCTGATGATGTAGTCGAAAAGTTTGTTGAGCGTGCCCACAAAAACGGTGTTGATGTTTTCCGCATTTTCGATGCGATGAACGATGTGCGTAACCTTGAAACTGCCATTAAAGCTGCTGTTAAAGTAGGTGCTCATGCCCAAGGTACTATTTCGTACACAGTAAGCCCAGTCCATACGCTTGATATGTGGCTTGAGCTTGCAAAACAACTAGAAGATCTTGGTTGTCATTCAATTTGTATCAAAGATATGGCAGGTTTATTAAAGCCTTATGATTGTGAACAGTTGATCAAAGGTTTAAAAGAAACTGTGTCTATTCCTATTGCGATGCAATGCCACGCAACCACAGGTTTAAGCACTGCAACTTACCAAAAAGCGATCGATGCAGGTATCGATATGCTTGATACGGCTATTTCGTCAATGAGTATGACCTATGGTCATAGCGCCACAGAAACCATCGTTTCAATTGTAGAAGGCACTGAGCGAGACACAGGCCTTGATTTAAACCAATTAGAAGAAATTGCTGCTTACTTCCGTGACGTACGCAAGAAATATGCTGCATTTGAAGGCAGCCTTAAAGGCGTTGATGGACGTATCTTATTAGCGCAAGTGCCGGGCGGCATGTTAACTAATATGGAAAATCAGCTTAAAGAGCAAGGTGCTGCTGACAAACTTGATCAAGTATTACTCGAGATCCCGCGTGTTCGCGAAGACTTAGGTTACATTCCACTCGTTACACCAACCTCGCAAATTGTTGGTACTCAAGCGGTACTTAATGTGTTGACTGGCGAGCGATATAAAACCATCACGAAAGAAACTGCGGGTGTGCTTAAAGGCGAGTATGGTGCAACACCAGCGCCAATGAATAAAGAGCTGCAAGAACGTGTACTAGATGGCGCTGAAGCAATCACTTGCCGTCCTGCTGATAAGCTTGAGCCTGAACTTGAGAAGCTTGAAGCAGAGTTATTAAGTGAAGCTAAAGAGCAAGGTTTAGAGCTTGCTGATGACGTGATTGATGATGTACTTACTTACGCATTATTCCCTCAAATTGGCCTTAAGTTTATTAAAAACCGTAACAACCCTGATGCGTTTGAAGCAATTCCAACGGGTGAAGTTGCTAAGTCTGAAAGTAAACCAGCCGCTTCAAGTCCTGCAAAAGCAGAGCAATACAGCGTTAAAGTTGACGGTAAAGTTTACGATGTCGTTGTAGCGCAAGGTGGTGAACTAAAAGAAGTAACTCTAAAAGACAGTGAGTTAATTCCTCAATCTGCCTCAGCGTCTGTTAGCGAAACCTTAAACGCGCCGTTAGCAGGCAATATTTTCAAAGTGAAAGTAAAAGCTGGCCAAACAGTAAATGAAGGTGATGTGGTTATCATAATGGAAGCAATGAAAATGGAAACAGAAGTTCGCGCCGCACACTCAGGTACAATAGCTGAAGTATTAGTAGCAGAGGGCGACTCTGTTGCCACTGGCGATGCGCTAATCGCGCTAGCATAGGAGACAGAGGATGGATGGTGTTTTAAACCTCTGGCATGCGACAGGTATTGCTAATTTTACCTTTCCTGCATTAATAATGATTGCGGTAGGTTGCGGGTTATTATATCTCGCAATCGCCCGTAAATTTGAGCCATTATTGTTATTACCTATCGGCTTTGGGGCTATTTTAACTAATATTCCTGTAGCCGGGTTATCTGAACCGGGTGGTTTGCTTTATTACGTGTACGATATCGGGATTGATTCTGGGGTGTTCCCACTTTTGATCTTTATGGGCGTGGGGGCGCTTACAGACTTTAGTGCCTTGATAGCAAATCCGCGTATGTTGCTGTTAGGCGCGGCTGCGCAGTTTGGTATTTTTGCTACTTTATTTGGTGCAATTCTACTTAACTTTATTCCTGGTTTTGAGTTTACACTTCAAGATGCATCGGCCATTGCCATTATTGGTGGAGCAGATGGTCCAACAGCTATTTTCTTAGCATCTAAGCTAGCACCTGATTTACTGGGGGCGATTGCTGTAGCGGCTTATTCTTATATGGCGCTAGTGCCAATTATTCAGCCGCCAATTATGCGTGCATTAACAACGCAAGAAGAGCGCGAAATTCAAATGCCGCAACTTCGTACAGTATCGAAAAAAGAGAAAATTGTTTTTCCATTAATGGTGCTTAGTTTAACTATCTTGTTTTTACCTGCGGCAACACCGCTGGTAGGTATGTTCTGCCTAGGTAACTTGATGCGTGAATCGGGCGTGGTTGATCGTTTAAGCAATAGTGCACAAAACGAAATCATCAACATTACCACCATTTTCTTAGGCTTAGCGGTAGGCTCAAAGCTTGCGGCAGATAAGTTCTTAACCGTAGAAACAATCGGTATTTTGGTGTTAGGTGCATTGGCCTTTGCAATTGGTACAGCGTCAGGGGTGTTTATGGCAAAAGGTCTGAATAAGATCTCTAAATCGCCAATCAACCCATTAGTAGGCGCAGCAGGTGTGTCAGCGGTACCAATGGCAGCACGGGTGGTTAATAAGGTAGGCCTTGAGAGCAACCCGCATAACTTCTTGTTAATGCATGCTATGGGACCAAACGTTGCAGGGGTATTAGGAAGTGCCGTTGCAGCAGGTATTTTGTTAGCGATTGTTGGCTAAGTCGATTTACTTCCAACCGACTGGCGCAGTAATTTTACTGCGCTTTTTTTTGCCTATAGACTAGGGTCACCCTAAAGAAATTGTAGTTAAATGATAGTTGTGTAAGGAAGCCGCCATGAATGTTTTTATTATCTTATTATGCCTTTTTGTTGCCTTGGTTATCCTGATACCGCTACTTGAAAAGTATCAGTCTAGAATGGGGCTTGATGGCGCGACAAAGTATGCAAAGTACATTTGGCCACTGGTGATGATTTCGCTGATTATTCAACTTATCTATGTTCTTTTAAGGTAATAGTTGTATTAAACCGCAGTGCCATCAGTACTCATTTTAGTAAAGTCTATAATAGTTTTAGCCGGGTTTATTTGGCACAAAAAAGCCGCTTCAATTTGAAGCGGCTTTTTTATGTTTACTTAACTACTTATTTAACGCCAATTGTAACTCACGGTTACGCTGTAATTGTGCTAAGAAGTTATCAGCAATCGGTTTAAACTTAGCTAACTCATCGCGCGGTAAAGGCTCTGATTTAGGTAGTTTGACCGTTTTAGGGTTACGGTGTACACCGTTTACTAAGAATTCATAGTGTAAGTGTGGGCCCGTTACACGACCTGTCGCACCAACCGTACCAATCTTCTGGCCTTGCTTCACTTTCTGACCAGTTCTAACCATCTTTTTGTTTAAGTGTAAGTACTTAGTTACATACTGAGTGCCATGGCTAATAAATACATAATTACCGTTGTATTTACTGTATCCTGCTTTAATCACTTTACCATTACCCGATGATACAACTGGCGTACCGGTACGTGCTGCGTAATCGATACCATTATGTGGTTTTACCGTTTTGGTCACAGGGTGTAAGCGGCGCGGGTTAAAGCTCGAGCTAATATACTTAAAGTTAACAGGTGCGCGTAAGAAGGCTTTTTTCATGCTACGGCCTTCAGGTGTGTAGAAGTTACCATCAGTATGGCGAATAGCGGTATAACGCTCACCTTGGTTAATAAATTCTGCGGCAATAATTTTACCATCACCAATGTACTCACCATCAACATAGTGAGCTTCATAAATTAGACCAAATTGGTCACCTTTACGAATGTCATTAGCAAAGTCGACATCCCAACCAAAGATGTCAGCAAAATTCATAATTTGACGCTCGCTTAAGCCAGCGGCAATGCCTGATGTCCAAAAGCTATTTGAGATCTCGCCGCCAGCAGATTTACTTAGCGTTTCGATTTCTTTGCTATCAATAGAGGTGTCGTAGTTACCTTCGTCATTTAATGTAACGTATAAGGTATCTGTTTTTGAGATCACATAACGCAGCTGAGCTAGAGAACCATCTTCAGCTGTTGCAAAGCTTAAGATTTCGCCTGGGTGAATTTTTGTTAACTTACGAGTTTCAGCGTTGGTATTAACTAGTTTGTGTAATGTTTGCGCTGAGAAACCCGCACGTTTAAAGATAAGTGCTAAATTATCGCCATTACGTACTTCATGGTCGATAAGCTCGTATTCTGGAAGTTTTGCTGCTGCTTGCTCCGAATTAAGCTCAGTTAGTTTTTCGTTATCATCAACTTTAACTTGTAATTCGTAGCGTTTGCCAATTTCAAGTGCGTTTGCACTGTTGTCCTTTGATGCGGTGGCTTTTTCAGAAGGCAATAACGCCAAGCCGACAATAGCAGAAACCAAACCGAGAATAAGCAGTTTGTGTTTTTTGGGAAGTTTGTGCACTACGTGAACCATATCGTGCCTTTTCTGCTGTCAAGAAATTTAAATACTAATATCGCAGGATATACCTAAAATAGAGCAAATACCAGTGTTTTGTAGATTTAAACTGGCGCTATTTTACGCTAGAATTGGCCTGCGCGTTAAACTTTTTTGTTTAAAATTGCAGCAGATGTCTATGGTTAAACTAAATCTACATTAGTTAACTAAAGTCCCTTCATTAAATTGCAATAACGCGGTATAAAGAACAATCATGCGCGCTGCCTTCAGGGCTGTTTCTTAAACTATTTAAGTTAGGCTTTTTTCTAGTGTCGCTTTTTGGTGCTAACTAGCTAAATTTTAAAGTTTTTAGCTCTATATTTATAACCCTGACAGGCCACCACGCCCCGGTAGCTGAATTTTTGGAGTAATACACAGTGGATTTACAAACCGCTCTAGCTGAGATAAAACGCGGTGCAGAAGAGATATTAATTGAAGACGAATTAGTCGAAAAGCTAAAGTCTGGTAAGAAACTTAAGATCAAAGCGGGTTTCGATCCAACTGCGCCTGATCTGCATTTAGGTCACACAGTTCTT
Organism: Pseudoalteromonas sp. PA2MD11; assembly: GCF_017808125.1. Classification (NCBI taxonomy): domain Bacteria; kingdom Pseudomonadati; phylum Pseudomonadota; class Gammaproteobacteria; order Alteromonadales; family Pseudoalteromonadaceae; genus Pseudoalteromonas; species Pseudoalteromonas sp. PA2MD11. The sequence continues at coordinate 16,832 of NZ_JADKNF010000022.1, read as the reverse complement.
ATCAACAAAATGAAAACCTTCCAAGACCTAGGTCATGAAGTGATTTTCTTGATCGGTGACTTCACCGGTATGATTGGTGATCCGACGGGTAAAAACGTAACGCGTAAACCGTTAACCCGTGAAGATGTATTAGCTAATGCTGAAACCTATAAAGAGCAAGTATTTAAGATTCTTGATCCTGCTAAAACTACAGTTGCATTCAACTCTACTTGGATGGAGAACTTAGGTGCAGCAGGTATGATTAAACTGGCTGCGCGTCAAACAGTAGCACGTATGCTAGAACGTGATGACTTTAAAAAGCGTTATGCCAGCGGTCAATCAATTGCTATCCACGAATTTTTATATCCACTGGTACAAGGTTGGGACTCAGTTGCATTAGAAGCTGATGTTGAACTTGGTGGTACAGACCAACGCTTTAACCTATTAATGGGTCGTGAATTACAAAAAGACGAAGGTCAAAAGCCACAAACAGTACTTATGATGCCACTGCTTGAAGGTACTGATGGCGTTCAGAAAATGTCTAAGTCATTAGGTAATTACATTGGTATTACTGATGAGCCTAACGACATGTTTGGTAAAGTGATGTCTATTAGTGATGAGCTAATGTGGCGTTACTATGACTTATTAAGTGCGTTATCTATCGAAGAGATTGCAGCGCTTAAACAACGTGTTGCAGATGGTGCAAACCCGCGCGACATTAAGATTGAGCTTGCCAAAGAAATGATTGCACGTTTCCACAGCGGAGAAGCAGCCGAAGGTGCTCATCAAGATTTCATCAAGCGTTTCCAAAAGAATGCATTACCAGATGAGATCCCTGAAGTAACAGTAACAATTGCTGAAGACACTGTGTTTATCACTAATCTATTAAAAGAAGCGAACCTTGTTGCAAGTACGTCAGAAGCAATGCGTATGATTAAACAAGGCGCTGTAAAGATTAATGGTGAAGAAAAAGTAACGGATACTAAGCTTGAAGTTGCTAAAGGCACTACACAGATTTACCAAGTAGGTAAACGTAAGTTTGCTAAAATCACCTTAGCTTAAATAAGCTAACAGAATAAAAACCAGCTGCGGCTGGTTTTTTTGTGCCTTTTTTTAGTTAATAAACAGCGTAGCCACTTCAATGGCGATGATAAGTAGTAACCAAAATGCTTTCGCTTGATTTAAACGATTCACTAAAGCGGGAATATCATCGGCATCTGGCAAGCGATCAGTACCAACACGCATTTTATTAAAGCGCTCACCTTGGTAAAGGGCAGGGCCGCCTAACTGTACTTGCAAAGCAGCCGATGTAACACTTAACAGCCAACCCGTATTGGTTTGATAAAAATGTCTGCCATAGTGCTTAATGTAATGAATGCTCTGTCTACTGGCATTGGTTGCTGCAATGGTTAATGCAACTAATCGAGTGGGTAACCACTCCAATACAAATAGTAACTTAGCAATGGGAGCCAAAAACGGGTTGTTGGGTTTTTGGTTTTTTCGCCATGCTTGATGAATTAATGTCAGTAAACGATAAACTAAAGCAAGGATAGCGCCGCCAAGTAGGTAAAAGAAGATAACGGCAAAATAATGCCGCGCACTTTGTAACACCAGTGACTCCATGGTTGCTTTACAAATTCCAGAAGCCGATAAACGTGATACATCACGGGCAACAAGGCTCGAGAGTAGCTCTCTAGCAGTCGCTTTTTGGTTGAGCTTGAGCAATCTGGCAATACGTAATGATTTCTTCTCTTGCGCGCGGCTACTGAGTAACAAATATAAAACTAAGCCACTTAATAACTCAGGGTAAAAAGCAAACTCTAAAAACAGCACAACTAATGTCACTATCACTAAAATGGTGAGTGTAAAAGCCAAAGTTGAGGCTAAATATTGATAGCTTTTAGGATTCGTTGGGTTGTATAAACGATCGCTGAGGGCAGAGAAAATAACGGTTAAAAAGGTATTAGGATGATACCAACTAACCAAAGGAAAGAAGCGCTCAGCTAAGAGCGCTACAAAAAATACAATAATGTCCAAATGGTTTTGAACAATATTTGCAATCACCTTATAAACTCACCGATGTTAGCTTCTCTAAAAGAGCAACAACCATTTTAGATGAGTTGATAGATGCAGTTTCGATATACTCTTCAAATGATTGCGGCGATTCTTTGCCAGCAATGTCAGACATTGAACGAATAACAACAAATGGTGTTTCTAGCACGTGACAAGCTTGTGCAATTGCTGCACCTTCCATTTCTACTGCAAGCATAGTTGGAAATTCTGCGCGTGTTTTTTCAATTCGTACCGGGTCACACATGAATGAATCACCAGTACAAATTAGGCCAATCATGGTTTTGACATCGCTGATTTGGCTTACGCTTTGCTCTGCCGCTTCAATCAATTTAGGGTGCGCAGCAAAGCCCGCTGGCATTTGTGGTACTTGGCCGATTTCGTAACCGAATGCAGTCACGTCTACATCGTGGTGACGAACTTCTGAAGAAATAACGACATCACCTACATTTAGCGATGGCTCAAAACCACCTGCAGAACCTGTGTTGATCACACAATCTGGGCTGAAGTTGTCGATTAGTAGTGTCGTTGCTACTGCAGAAGCTACTTTACCAATACCAGATTGAACTAAAGTAACAGTGTTACCCGCTAATTCACCGGTGTAAAAGGTAAAACCAGCTTTAGTCATGATGCTTGGGTTTACCATTGCTTCGCGTAAGATTTTTACTTCTGGCTCCATCGCGCCAATAATACCAACGTGCATAATATTTGATTCCTTAGATTGAATAGGATGATTATACCTAAAAATGTCTAAAACAAACAAAAAAGCAGACCTTAAAGTCTGCTTTTGCCAATATTATGACGGACTATATTTCTGCAAGCGCCGTTGAGTGTGCTTTTGCTTGTGATGGTGATAGTACTGCTGGTTTAGTTACTCGATTGCGTGCAGGTCTTGCCGGTGCTGCTGCAGGTTTACCAAGTTTAAACATGATAGCGTCACGTACTTCTCTTGGTTGATAGCCTGATTTTACTTTCATACGAATATGCGGAATGCCTGCCGCTTCTAACGCGCCACTGACAAACCAGTCACGTTGTGCTTTATGGCCGTCGCGGTTGGTGTTATTTACTAAATCAACAGCGGCAACAATGCTAAGTTTGTCCTTGTCGATAAGCACGTAATCTAACTGTTTGTTTTTGGCTTTAGCCATTGCAGCACGTTTAGCTTTGACAGATAAGCCTTGCTTACAGTCGATTAAATCAATCAGTTTAACACGGCTGACGATTTTGTACTGGTCGCCTACCGCACGTTCTAGCAGGTGTAAAAAAGCACTCTCAACTTGCGTAAAAACAGTTTGCTTACGAGTGAAAGGGTAAGGGTTTCCGCCTTCATCGGTAAACTTTGACGCAACAACAGAGGCTACGACGACTAATACTAAAATTGATAATAAAGCGAATTCCATACGGTAACTCCACAACAACAAATTGACACTGAAAACTAATAGCAATTAGCGTGCCTAACTGTATGGAGCTACCCGAAATTTTTAAGCCGTGTATCCGCCAGCAACCCCTTTAACAGCGATTGCTACCGCGTCATGGGCATGAAGTGATTCGTAGTGGTTTATTTGTAGCCAGTAATCTGCGTAGTTATGCTGTTCAAGTAAGCCTTTAATTTTACGTGCAGCATCTTCGCAGAACATGAGGTTTTGACCATTTAAGCGGGCAAACTCTTGCTCATCTTCACGTTTAACCGCTGCTTGTACTGGCGTTTTTAGCTCAGCTTCTAAAGCATCAATTAAGCCAACCACATCAAAGCTGTCAATTTGGCTGTCGAGTTTTACTTTCACGTTGGCGATTGAACGCTGTGAGTGTGGTGTAGCTACAATCCCGTCAGTTGTGCCTAGCCATTCTAAAACAGTTTGCTTATCAACATTTTGCTCTGCAAACTTTTCGCTAAAGGCATTTTGAATTAATTGACGAGCAAGAGCCGCTGAACATGGGCATGTTGACGAGTAAGTGACATCAACCATTAACTCAAAGCTTACAATGCCTTGGTTGATCTTAGCGATCAGATGAATCGGGTAGTTTTTCCAACCTATTTTGCCACTTAATAAAGATTTTCGGCGCAGTGGTAGCTCAAACTTAAATTCGATTTGTGCTTGGTCACTTAAATCATCATGGCTGCTAATAAAGGCATCAAGTGCTTGCTTGAGAGTTTGTGGATTAACTTGCTGCTCGGTTGATAAGGTATCAAGGGCTAAAAATAAACGCGACATATGAATGCCTTTGGCGTCTTCTTTATGCAAGTTTACAAAAGCGCGTGCCTTGGCAATTACGTTTACAGGGGCAATATTGCGAGTTTCAAAAATGAAAGGAAGTTCAATTTCGCCCATGCCAACCCAGTCTAATTTACCTGTTTGTAAGGCGGGAGCCGTATCAGCAATATCTGGCATTGTGGTTTGCATGGTAATACTCATTCTTTGCAATTATTAAAGCGCGGTATTTTACATGAAAAAATATAAAAAAGCGGCGTTGATGAAAAAATTCTATGTTTATCGCACAATATGAATATTTCTAAAGGAATAGTGATAAAATTAACTATGCTGTTTTTTTCGATTATGTGCCTAAGCTTTAATATATGATTGATTCTTCTTTGAGTCCCTGGGCTCGCACACTCTCAAGCTTTATTTCTAAGTACGGTGAGTTTAAAACTGCCGCTGCCTGTTATGCCTTATTACTGGTCATGTCGCTGATTTTATCGTGCATGTTTTATTATGTAGCAGTCGGTACGGTAACTTTAGTTGATGTTTTAGCTGTGTTGTTTTTTACCGCAGTAGTATCGCCGATATTAATAACAGTGCTGCTCAATTCTATTCGCCAGTTAGAAGCATCTTATAGTTATCTAGATAGCGCAACCAAACAAGAAAAACTGCTCAATCAAACGCTAAAAGATAATATCAGTCGCTTAAACGAAGAGATTGATGAACGTAAAATGGCGTTTCATGCTAAGCACAGAGCAATAGAAGAACTAAGACGCGAAATTGCTGAGCGTAAGAAAACTCAACAAGAACTAGCTCAACAAGGCATGTTATTACGCTCTATTGTCGACTCATCTCCCGATTTGTTTTATTACCGCGACAACAATGGTGTGTTTGCTGGCTGTAATAAAATGTTCGAACAAGTGATTGGTAAAAGCAGCGATGAGTTAATCGGCAAGAGTGTCGAAGAAATCTATCCAAGTGATTATTTACCGGAGGTACTTCGCACCGACAAAAAAGTATCTCAAACTCACCAAGCTCTTACACTTGACGTTGAATACCCTGTTAATGGTGAAAAGCGTTGGTTTGAGATGCGTAAGTTACCCTTTATTAATGAAAAAGGTGAGTACATTGGTTTACTTGCCTTTGGCCGTGATATCACCAGTCGTAAAGAGGCGGCTCAGGCCCTTGAAGCGGCTTACAAAGATAAAGGTAAATTCATTGCGACTCTAAGTCATGAACTAAGAACACCGCTTAACGGTATAGTGGGTTTAACCCGCATGTTGCTAGATACAGAACTTGATAAACAACAACGTAGTTGGTGTAACACTGTATTCTCAAGTGCCGAAACCCTTGGCAATATATTTAACGATATTATCGACTTGGATAAAATTGATCGTGAGCAGCTTGATATTGTTGCTGACTCAGTCAATGTGGCCGACTTTATAAATGATGTGGTGAACTTTGCAGGCTTAATTGCTGAGCAAAAGGGACTTGAGTTCAATATTAAACGCAAAGGTACGTTAGACGTTTATGCGTCACTTGATCCGACTCGTTTACGTCAAGTTGTTTGGAATCTTATCAATAATGCGGTTAAGTTCACTCAACAGGGTCATGTTGAGCTTGAATGTCGCCGTGAGAATCGCGCTGATGGGCCTTGGTTAGTGATGCGTGTAAGCGACACCGGTCAAGGCATTCCTCAAGAGCAGCTGCACCGTATTTTTGACATGTACTATAAGGCACCTGATATCAAAGGCACCAATGCAATTGGTTCAGGGATTGGTCTTGCAGTAACTAAAGCACTTGTTACTGCGATGAAAGGTGAAATCAATGTCAGCAGTACTGAAGGTGAGGGCAGTGTTTTTGTTGTCGAAATTCCCCTTAAGCTTTGTATTGCGCCAGCTGAGCAAAGTTATGCGGTACGCAGCTTAAATATTCTTTTAGTTGAAGATGTGCCGCTAAATGCTGAGATTGCTACCAACCTACTTGAGCAGCGTGGCCACGAAGTTATTTGGGCTGAAACTGGTGAAGATGCGCTGTCGTTTGTCTACACAGAAGATGACTTAGACCTCGTTTTACTTGATATGCAATTACCAGACATCAATGGTGATGAAGTTGCTCGTCAAATTCGTGATGATGAGCACTTTGATAAGCTGCCAATCGTTGCCTTGACTGCCAACGTGCGTAGTGCCGAAGAAGAACTTGCGGGTATTAATATTCAAGGTGCACTCGCTAAGCCTATCAACACCACTAAACTCGATAAAATGCTCGGCGAGCTATTTGATATAAAACAGCAACAAAATTGTCAGCCTGAGCCAATTAAAGCCATGACGGAAAAAGACTTATCGGGTATACGTGTTGAGCTTCTCGATATAGAAACCATCGAAGACTTTGTAGGCTCAATGGGGCTGGTTATTTTTAATCGTAGCTGTGAGTTATTTAATAAGTTAAACCCTCAGTATCAAACTGAGCTAGCAGATGCGTTAGCTGAAGATGATAGAGAAGAATACAAATCGGTGGCGCATAAATTGAAAGGTGCAGCTGGCTCTGTAGGCTTAAACGATGTGCAGTTACATGCTAAGAAGATGGAACACGGCGCGCTTGAAGAAAGTAGTGAAGAGTTACAACAGTGGCTTGATGAACTTGCAGTTAAAATAAATGAAGGGCGTGACGCCCTCCAATTATTCTTACAGCAGTTAGAAGATTAATTCTAATTAGCTGTCGATTTTACCAATGAAACGATAGCCTTCACCATGGATGGTGCTGATCAGCTCAGAGGTGCTGTTATCGCTTTCAAAGTGTTTTCTGATACGACGAATGGTTACGTCTACAGTGCGGTCATTTGCGCGAAGCTCACGGCCAGTCATGTGCTTAATTAATTGCTCACGGCTGAAAATACGGCCCGGTGAATCGAGCATTAAACGAAGTGCGCGGTATTCACCTTTAGGTAAACGCTTAGCGTCGCCACTTGGAGATGTTAAACAACGGCTGTTTTCATCAAGTTCCCAACCGTTAAATGTAATAACACCATTTGTTTCGATATTCGCTTCTTCGCCACCTAATGCTGTGCGCGAAATAAGGTTACGAGCACGAATAGTTAATTCGCGAGGGTTGAATGGTTTTGTGATGTAATCATCAGCACCAATTTCAAGACCTAAAATGCGATCAACGTCGTTGTCACGACCTGTTAAGAAAATTAAACCAACATTACGTTTTTGACGTAATTCACGCGCTAAAATAAGCCCGTTTTTACCTGGTAGGTTGATATCCATAACTACAAGGTTCACATCATCATTATTTGTAAGCTTGTCATGCATATCATCGCCATCAATGGCTTCAATAACTTTGTAACCTTCGGCTTCAAATAAACTAACGAGGTTTAGTCGAGTTACGTCTTCATCCTCTACGATCAGAATGACTGGCGTTTGCATTGTATATTAACCTTTTCGGAAATTTTATTTACAAAAATTCGGTATTATCAAGCAAAACCGAATACTAGAGATTATAGGATTAGATCCAATTGTTAACAAGTAAAATCAATTTGGATAAAACTTAGCCATAGCTAACAATCGAGATTGCACTTTAAAGTTATGCTGCAATACGTGCTGCTTATTGATATACAGTCGGATTTTATTTCCTTCTTGAACCAGAGAGGCTATTCCGCCTTTCTCTAAAAAGCGAATACTTTCACCTATCGTTAAAGTATTTAATGAAATTGTATCGGTCCAAAGTGGAAGTATATCATTTTCTAATGTTTCATCAATGTATGTGATATCACAAATCTGAGAAAGTTCAGAAATTTGCTGAGTTTTTTTCACTAAAATAACGTTGATAGGTTTTTTGTTAATTTGCAGTTCACTTTTGTCCTTTAGGAACGACCCAGGCCCTGTTTCTACATTATAAAAACAGAAAGAAATAGGTGGAGGATCCATGCTTTCAGTAAACTTAGTGAACTTAGCAATTTGATATAAAAACGCAGATTTTACTTGTTCTGGTGATTTTGCAAAACTCGGGGTGGCGTAAATAACAAAAGCAAAAAGGCAACATATGATTTTCATCATGCATTACCTTCAGATAAGGGGAGAGTAATAATAAAATGAGCACCCTCGGTATTTAACTCATCGTGAATTATTGTACCGCCTAAGGCTTGGGTTACCAGGTTATAAACTAAATGCATACCTAGTCCACTTCCACCTTCGCCTCGTTTGGTTGTCACAAATGGGTCGAAAATACGTTTTCGAATCGTCTTTTCAACACCAACGCCATTATCGAAATAGTGAATAATAAAGCTGCTTTCATTGCGCTCAACGTTAAAGGTGATCTCGTTATCAAGCTCGTCGCTAAAACCATGGATCACAGAGTTACTCAATAACTGCTGTAACACCTGCTGTAAGGGTCCCGATTTAGTCTCAATACTAAAGTCATTATTGCAGTTAATCGTGATTTTAGGATTGCGATATTGTATTTCTGAGCGCATCGACATAATCACATCATTTAATAAATTATATAAGTTTACGTTAGTGGTTATTTCGACATCTTGATTAACTGCCACTTTCTTAAAGCTTGAGACTAGCTCTGCGGCTCGGTTTAAGTTGCGATAGATAAGATCTAGATTTTCAATGCCATCAGTTATAAAGCGTTTTAAATGTGCTGAGGTGAGTGTTTTTTGCTCAAACTGCGCGTTGATTTCTGCCAGCTTGTCACGCAGCAAGGTTGAACCCGTAATACCTAAGCCGATAGGTGTATTTACCTCATGGGCTACACCTGCAACCATTTGCCCTAAAGAGGCCATTTTTTCATTTTCTACTATTTGATTTTGGTATTGATGCATACGCTCAAGTGTATTGAGTAGTTCTTGGTTAGCCTCACGCAAGGCAATAGTACGTTGATTTACTTTCTCTTCAAGGCTTTGGTTAAGCTGTTTTATTTCTTGTTTGTCTTTTTCGTGGCGCTCGATTTGCTTTTGGGTTCGGGCAAGCATGATATTTAAGCTGCTAGAAAGCTGATTAATTTCATCGACATTAGTTTTTTGTGCGCGAGTGTCATAGTTATGGTTTTTTGACACATCTTGAAGCAAGTTACTCAGTTCATCAATTGGGTTCGCAATACGTTTTTGAATACGCAGAGCAACAAAATACACCAACACTAAAACAAATAGGGTTAGTAAAATATCAATAAAGATTTTACGGTTAATATACTGATTGAGCCTATCTAAGCCACCACGAACATAGGCATAGCCAATCACTTCTCCTTCATATTTGATTGGTTTTATTAATTCTATTACATCATCTTTAAACTTTGGCTCAGACAGCTCGCTGATACTGTTTACTTTGATAGGAACTGGCGGAGTTCTATTGGCGTTAAAGCTGCTGAAAAAAACAGGCTCATTCGATAATTCGTCAATTGCGTATATGTGAATGTTTTTAATGAGCGGCACTGTCTCGAAAGATTTTAGGCGCTCTGTTTCAGTTTCGTTATCATCAAATAACACTGTGACCTGGGCGTTATATGCAATAATTTCAGATAGAATAGTTATTTTATCGACAATTAAGGCTTTTTGTTCTTTTACATCTAGGTAGGTCGAAATAGAGATAGACAAAGACAAGCACAACGCAGTAACAAGCATAACCGCATTAGTTAATGCCTTACGAATACTTGTTTGTGCCGATAAAATTGACATGCGCTATAGAAAGCCTAAATTTTTATTTTATTAGTAAGAGTTTAGTCTAGCAAAGACATTTAAAAGTAACTAAATATTTAAAAAAATATTTAAAAAAATATTTTTGCTACGAATAAGCTATTTACTCAACTTTTATTTAGCTGAGTAAACTGCAAATTTTGTATTTTTGAAATCGGTACTGTATTGGCCAAATTGCGCTTCTAAAATAGGTGGGTATTTTAAGAAGCTGTTTGCAACTATGGTCAGTTTACCTTGCTTACTCAAGTGTTGCTTTGCAGAGCTAAGAAATGCCTCGGCAATGGTGTAATCAGTGGCAATACCGGTGTGGAAAGGTGGGTTACTGATGATTAAGTCAAATTTACCATTAATATCAGATAAGCCATCACTTAATACTGCTTGGCCTTTAAGGTTATTTAATGCAAGTGTTTGCTCTGTGGCGTAAGTAGCAAGAGCACTTACATCGCTACATACAAACTCAAGCTCAGGCTGCTTTTTTCCTAAATAAGTTGCAATAATGCCTGCGCCACATGCAAAGTCTAGCACTTTACCCTTGCTAATACTTGGCGCATTATTTAGAAGTACCGCGGTACCTACATCAAGCGCACCGTGGTTAAATACGCCCGGCACACTAATCGCCGTAAATTCAATATCGCCGGCTTTCACTTGAAATTGCTTATGATAACGACCGATAGCAAAGTTATCGTTTAGCGTAAGCTCAGAGAATAAATACAAAATACAGTGCTTGGCACTATCGATTTTGTTACTAAAACCACAGTGATCTTTTAGTTGTTTCTCTGCTGATTTAACACCGCTTTTATTTTCACCTACCACAAATAGTTGCGCGTCTTGATGACAAACAGCACGAATGTTATCGAGGCACATTTGTGCTTCGGGCTTAGCTTTTGGGTAATAATAGATAACTAAATCGTAGTTATTATCTGGAATAGTGTGGCTAACCACAGCATGTATACCGGCAATTTTGCTAGCATACATGGCATTTGCGTGGTTATAACTGAACGCAGTAATTTTTGCGTCAGGGTTTAGCGTTTTAAGTTCGCGTAAGAAGCCATCTTGCTCAAAGTTAACCACTAAAATCGATTGTCCAACAAGTTCGTCTTCATTTCGAAGCAATAATAAACTTGGGTTGGTTAACTTACTCATGCTGCTTTACCTTTTGTTACTTAGTACGCTCAAACATTAGATCCCATACGCCGTGACCTAAACGGTGGCCGCGCTGCTCAAATTTTGTCAGTGGACGTGAATCTGGGCGAGGAACGTAATCGTTAGTTTCTGACTGGTTTTTGTAACCTTCAGCAACTTGCATTACTTCAAGCATATGCTCAGCATAATTTTCCCAGTCAGTCGCCATATGGAAAACACCGCCAATTTTTAATTTGCTACGTAACTTTTGTGCAAACTCTGGTTGTACGATACGACGCTTATGGTGACGTTTTTTATGCCATGGATCAGGGAAGAATAATTGCAGCTTAGATAAGCTTTCATCGGCAATACAATCAGCTAGAACTTCAACTGCATCGTGCTCGAATACGCGTAAGTTTGTTACACCTGCTTCGTCGGCATCCATTAAACAGGCACCTACACCTGGGCGGTGAACTTCAATACCGATGAAGTTAAGCTCAGGTGCGTTTTTAGCCATTTCGACTAGCGATTTACCCATACCAAAACCGATTTCTAGTACCACATCGTTATCGTTACCAAACACTTCTTTTAGGTTTAGCATGCCATTTTTATGCTTAAGGCCCATCGTTGGCCAACACTTCTCGATGGCTGCCGCTTGGCCTTTTGTGAGGCGACCTTCGCGCTTTACGAAACTACGAATCGTGCGGATATATTTACCCTCTTGCTTTGCTTGCTCGAGGTTTGGGTTACTTGAGTCACTCATATATTTTGGCCTGATAAAAATACTGACGATAGAAAAAGGGTGCGTATTATCCCTGACCTGCGCCTTGAGTACAATAGTCTGGGCTTGTTTATCTTATGAGATTAATATTGCAGCCATATGCTAGCTATTTAGGCAAAGTAGGGGCTGTTCGACTTGCTTGGCCTAACCAACTGCAATAGACTTGGCCGCAATGAGCTTCAGCAAGTAAAGATGTTATTTTGAATTTAAGCAATAAGGAGTCAACTTGGTTTGCAAACCAAGTGGTTGACTGGTACCACCTTCACGGCCGTAAAACTCTCCCTTGGCAGTTAAATAAAACCCCTTATAAGGTATGGATCTCTGAGGTCATGCTACAGCAGACTCAAGTGGTGACTGTTATTCCATACTTTGAAAAGTTTATGCAAAGCTTTCCTGACATTATTGCGCTTGCTAATGCCGATGAAGATCAGGTGTTACACCATTGGACTGGCCTTGGCTACTACGCCCGGGCGCGTAACTTACATAAAACGGCAAAAATAGTCCGTGATAACTACCAAGGTGAGTTTCCAACTACGCTTGAAGAAGTAATGGACTTGCCGGGTATTGGTCGTTCAACGGCAGGGGCTATCTTGTCTTTATCGCTTGGTCAACATCATCCAATTTTAGATGGCAATGTTAAACGAGTGCTAGCACGCTTTTTTATGGTTGAAGGCTGGTACGGAGTGAAAAAGGTCGAAAATCAACTTTGGTCATTATCATCGCAATTAACGCCTAAAGAGTCGGTTACTGAGTTTAATCAGGCAATGATGGATTTAGGTGCAAGCCTTTGTTCACGTAGTAAGTTTGACTGTGAGCCTTGTCCTTTAAATAGTAAATGCCTTGCTTTTAAAGAAGGTAAAGTAAAAGAGTTCCCGCATTCAAAACCAAAAAAGGCTGTACCGAAGAAGTCATGCCATCAGCTCATTCTAGCCTGCGACAATAAAGTACTTATGGAAAAGCGCCCAAGCTCAGGGATATGGGGTGGATTGTTTGGCTTTTTTGAGTTTAGCGAGCAAGCTGCGCTCGAATCATTTTTAGCTCAGCATGGTCTATCAAGCAATACGCAGGCACTTGAAGCCTTTACCCATGTATTTTCACATTTTGAGCTAACCATCAATCCACATGTTTTAACCTTGCCGAGCATTCCAGATCTCATTAATGAACGACAACTGGTTTGGTATCCGCTTGATGAGTCTGTTGAGGTTGGTCTTGCTGCACCAACGAAAAAGCTGGTTAAACATTTAAGCGCAATAGATTACAATAGCATCACGCAATAAGAGTAGAGAGCAATTATGGCACGTACAGTATTTTGTCAAAAGTTACAAAAAGAAGCTGAAGGCTTAGGCTTCCAACTATACCCAGGTGAGCTTGGTGAAAAGATTTTCAACAACATCAGTAAAGAAGCGTGGGGCCAATGGCAACACAAGCAAACAATGCTGATCAACGAAAAACACCTGAACATGATGGACCCAGAGCACCGTGCTTTTTTAGAAGAGCAAATGGTGGGTTTCTTATTTGAAGGTAAAGACGTAGAAATAGAAGGCTACCGTCCACCAGAAAAATAAGCGCATAATCAAAAGTAAAAAGGGCCGTAATGGCCCTTTTTGATCTGTATTATTCAGCTTCTTGTTCGGCTTTGTTAATTTGTTCTTTTAAGAACTGAGCCACCTTAGAGTATTCAATTTCGAAACTATCTCTAAGTGCAATTAATTCGTCGCTTGTAGGCTCGCCTTCTTTGCAGGTTTGTTCAAATCCAGCGGCAAGCTCAGCAACCTTCATTGCTCCTATGGTTTTCGAAATTGACTTTAGCTGATGGCAAGAAGTGATAATTTTATCTAAATCATATTCTATAACCCCAGCGTTTACCTCTTTACTGAGTTGATTACTCTGTTCTAAATACATCTTAAAGAAACGTAGCTTCTTCGCTTCATCATTGACATATTTACCTAGCACATCCATATCAATTGGTGTTGTAAGTTTTTTACTTTCCAATTTTGCAGCTTCTGGGTTTGCTTTATAAGCACATTTATGAAGTGTTCCTTCAAGCACATTTAGCTCAACAGGTTTTGTAATGTAATCGTTCATGCCTATGCTTAAGCAACGCTCTTTTTCACCTTTAAGCGCATTAGCTGTTATAGCAATTACATAAGGCTGGGCGTTGATATCTTCAAGTTGCGATGCTTCATGGCGTATTTTTTCTACCATATCGTAACCAGACATTTTTGGCATGTGTAAATCAGTTAAGATAATAGAGTGCTTACCTTCACGCCATGCTTCTAAACCTTTCTCACCATTTTCAGCCATTTCAACACCATAGCCTAGTAGATGTAGCTGATCGGTCAGCACTTGCTGATTTAGCACGTTATCTTCAACAAGAAGTACTAACTTGTTTTCTTCACGAGCCTTATCAACACTTAGGTAGTCGTTAAATGATTTGGTAGAAGAAATTTGTTTAGGCTTATGTAATCCAGCTGCCACGAGAAGTGACATCATAAAGTTTGACTTACATAATGGTACTGCATTTAGATAAAAAATATTCTTATGATTTACGGCAGCTTCATCTAATCTACTTAAGACGATAACTTGCTGATTATTATCTTCTAAAGTGTAAAGTAAGCGACGTAAGATATAGTTAATATCTTCCATGGTTTCGATCCCATCAAGGATCCAAATCAGCTCTTTTCGGTCCTGCTCAACTTCAATTTGCTCATTGTTTTGGGCGATAACTGGTGTTGCCCCCATAAATGATAAATAACGTGTCAGTAGTTTTTTTCGACCGTCATGATTAGAGACCACAACAACTCTTTGATCTTTCATGACTTGTTTGTGAGCATAATCAACTTTACCTTGTGTACTAAAAGGTAATTCAACGACAAACTCACTGCCAATACCTAAGTCACTGGTTACAGAAATTGTACCCAACATTAGTTCGGTTAAGCTTTTACAAATCGATAAACCTAACCCTGTGCCACCGTATTCGCGGGTTATTGATCCTTCAGCTTGAATAAATGGATTAAATATTTCGCGAAGCTGCGCTTGCGTCATCCCTTTACCGTTATCTAATACACTAAAGCGTAATGTGTAGTGATCAGTGGTGTTTTGTGCAACCTCCACCGAAATTTTTACATGACCTTTTTGCTTGTCGTCTGTGCTGGTGAACTTAATTGCATTACTACATAGATTGTAAAGTACTTGGCGAACTCGTACCGTGTCGCCAATTAGGTTTGTTGGGATATCGGGCGCAATAGCGAGCTCTAGTTCAAGGTCACGCTTTTTGGCAACCGATGATAAAACACGGGCAACTTCTTCAATCGTGTCAGATACTGAAAAAGGAATGTTATCGATATTTAATTTACCCGCTTCGATTTTCGAGAAATCGAGAATGTCATCTAATATCCCTAATAACGAAAATGCAGAATCACGAATAATTGTACTTAGTCTATGTTGCGCCCCATCAAGCTCTGTTTGGCGAAGTAAATCAATTGTGCCAATAACACCGTTCATTGGGGTGCGAATCTCATGGCTCATGGTAGCCAAGAAAGTGGTTTTAGTTTCGTTTGCTTGTTCAGCTTTTAGAGTTGCTTGCTCAAGAGCGAGAGTACGGTTTTGTACCTCTGTCTCTAGGCTGTTTTGTAATTTTTGTAAATCAGCTTGTGCTGCTTTATTCTCGGTAATTGCTGATTCAACTTTTTTAAGTAATTGATTTACATGCTTTGCGACAGAGTCTAGGCCAAAGTCAAGGGTTTCAGTTACTTGCCCTTGGTAGTCCGCATTGTCAGTAATAGCTTTTAGCTCTTTATTTAACGATGAACTACTTTTACTAAAACGCTTATTGATAAAAATACTCAGCGCAAAAGATAATATAATTAAAGCTAGAAGCGTTAAGCCAGCAAGACCGATTGAAAGCACAGAAGATTGTGTAATAGGCTGCTCAATAGGGTGTTGTTTCACAATTAACTCGCCAACAGGCTGGTCATTAAATTCAAGAACAGTATGTATTAGTGTTTTTTCAGCTAGTTGTTGATTGACTTTAGTGGGTTGAATAAGCTCTTTGTTGTTTGCATAAACTAAAGAAACATCACCGTTAAACTCGTATCTATATAAATAGTAATCAAAGCCAGTATTAAGAAGTAAGCTTAAATCCAGTACTTCTTTTGCTTTATCTTGCCCAGGCATTGTTAAAGCACTAACAAGGGGGGCACGCAATTGATTTGAAACTTGAATGGCCGTTAAATTTGGCTGCAACTCTTTTACTGGTGCTTCATCATTAGTTGGATAAAACGAAAAAGCAACGACCGCTAACAGGGTGATGACGAGATTCGTAATTATAAAAAGCGGTAATAAGCCTTTTACAGGTGAATTCGATTTACTTGGCATGGTTCTTATCCAACAATTTTACAGCTAGGTACATTTCCTTGATATTTAGACAATCCTACCATCTGTGAAGAAAAATTCATCACGTTTTTAACAGAGGTAACTCTTTTATGATGAGAGTCAATTTAAAAGCATAAAAGTTGTTGGTTAAATAAGCTAAAAACTATTGAAAACAGCAATCTTGATTGAAAACTGTGCAAACAGTTAGAATCCTCAAAAAAAAGTTGACTTGAGAAGGCAAAACCCGTTTAATACGCCGCACGCCCAGACAGCGACAACCAAATTTGTTGCTCATAAATGCGTTTGAAATTTGCCCAAGTAGCTCCAGTCGATAGAGCAATTGGGAATTGCATTGAAAATCCTTGTGGATATTCTGCATAAAAATTTAATATTGCCCAGATAGCTCAGTCGGTAGAGCAGAGGATTGAAAATCCTCGTGTCGGTGGTTCGATTCCGCCTCTGGGCACCATTATTTATATATTGGTGTTTAACTTATTATTTAAACATCAGTATCGTGTCAAGCACACAGATTTAGTGTGCCGACTTAGCTCAGTTGGTAGAGCAACTGACTTGTAATCAGTAGGTCATCCGTTCAACTCGGATAGTCGGCACC
>NZ_JADKNF010000021.1:0-87195 GCF_017808125.1 Pseudoalteromonas sp. PA2MD11 | reverse complement strand
GTCATTAGCTCAGTTGGTAGAGCAGTGGACTTTTAATCCATTGGTCGATGGTTCAAGTCCATCATGACCCACCATTCCTGATTTATCTTTTCTTTCTAAGTTATCCTTTATTTATCTTAACAGCTCGCAGCAATACTGTTCATTAGCTTAAGATTCTCGTATAATTCGCGCCATGAATGCACTGTGGACTAAGTGGTCGAGAAATGAGTCTAGCTGAACAAATTATGCCTGAAGATTATATCTTCCCTCCAAAGCCAGCTCCGTTATCAAAAGACGAGCAAGCTGAGTATAAGGCACGTATCAAACAAT
Organism: Pseudoalteromonas sp. PA2MD11; assembly: GCF_017808125.1. NCBI lineage: Bacteria > Pseudomonadati > Pseudomonadota > Gammaproteobacteria > Alteromonadales > Pseudoalteromonadaceae > Pseudoalteromonas > Pseudoalteromonas sp. PA2MD11. The sequence goes on along the minus strand of NZ_JADKNF010000021.1, from coordinate 86,886 downwards.
TATTAAAAGACAAGAACGCGGTTCTTGTTGCCCATTATTACACTGATCCTGAAATTCAAGCACTAGCTGAAGAAACAGGCGGTTGTGTTGCTGACTCGCTAGAAATGGCGCGTTTTGGCGCTAAGCACGACGCAGATGTAATTGTGGTAGCCGGTGTTCGCTTTATGGGCGAAACAGCAAAAATCCTAACGCCTAATAAAACAGTTGTTATGCCAACGCTTGCTGCAACCTGTTCATTAGACGTAGGTTGCCCAATTGAAGAATTCTCAGCGTTTTGTGATCAGCACCCTGATCGCAAGGTAGTAGTATATGCAAATACATCAACCGCTGTTAAAGCGCGTGCAGATTGGATTGTTACTTCTTCATGTGCCCTAGAAATCGTTGAGCACCTTGATGAGCAAGGCGAAAAAATCATTTGGGGTCCAGATAAACACTTAGGTTCTTACATTCAAAAGAACACAGGTGCAGACATGATCATGTGGAATGGCGCCTGTATCGTTCATGACGAGTTTAAAACCAAAGCACTTAAGGATATGAAAGCCTTACACCCAGATGCGGCTGTATTGGTTCACCCAGAGTCTCCTGCGGAGATTGTAGCCTTAGCTGATGCGGTTGGCTCAACAAGCCAACTAATCAAAGCAGCGCAAACTATGGACAACAAAAAGTTCATCGTAGCGACTGACCGAGGTATTTTCTACAAAATGCAGCAGTTATGCCCAGAGAAAGAATTCTTTGAAGCCCCAACAGCGGGTGAAGGCGCAACATGTAAAAGCTGCGCACATTGCCCGTGGATGGCGATGAATGGCTTAAAAGCGATTGAAGAAGCACTGACAGATCCACAAGGTAAAGAAGTGTTTGTTGATATGGACTTACGCGAAGGCGCATTAAAGTCGCTTAACCGTATGTTAGATTTTTCAGCAACCCTTCAACGCTAAGAACGAATTGACTATACAAAAGGCAAGGTGTTTACCTTGCCTTTTTTGTTTGATTACTAATCACTTAACTGCACTATTTTAAAAAGCCCTTGCGTCTGTAGGGTTGTTTTCATACTATAACGCCGCGCTATACTCTAAGCGCCTTAGGTGACGTGTCCGAGTGGCTGAAGGAGCACGCCTGGAAAGTGTGTATACGGCAACGTATCGAGAGTTCGAATCTCTCCGTCACCGCCATCCTACCTCAAAGCATTGTTTCCTTTTATGTCTGATGTTTATTGGCCAAAAGGGAAATTACTTCACCTAGTAAATTCAATAATTACTCTCGAAGACTATACCTAAATCGCCTAAGCTAAGGCTTACAGGGTATTGGCTCTTGATTTTTTAAACCTTATTTGCAGATCTTTCTTCACAGTCCCTCGGTTATTTTTTAAATCCTAACTAGAAGTATATTTATAAGGCTCATTCACCAGTAGAAAGGTAGTCCTTTGTTAATGAAGCAAGAATTAGAGTTTTTAGTTTCAGTCCTTTACTATTGCTATCAAATAGTCAGTTATCTAAGTTAATCAAAAAGGTGGAATTCTTGAGTTCATAAAAATTCTTGAGTTAAAGGAAATATAAATTTTATTTTCGATGCTATCCGGCCTTTCTTCTCCAAAAATATGTTGAATTAGCTCACGTCTTCTTCTATTTCCTCTAGCCGGATTAAGCTTCCTAATGTTTTTATTGTGCTCAAAAATAACGAGTCTGCATTCTCTTTCACTTAGTTCCTTTGATATTTGATCCCACCATATCCTATCTGTAGCCCCAAGCGATGAGCCAAAAATACAAATAATATCGGCTTGATGAATTATTTGTTCGCATTTGCTTTCAACAGCGTGTCTTTGAACTAAATTGCACTCTGACTTAATAAATTGATTAGTTATATCAATATTTTCTTTAAAGTGAGAGTTATTAATTTGCGATTTATCGTTAACACCTAAGATCATGTTTTCATACACAGACCCATGGACATGGTACAGAGAGTCTAAAATATGAGTTTTTCCCCTGTGCTCTTCTTTAATGCCCAAAGATGTATGCTCATTGGAGTCCTGCTTAATCCCTAAAATGCTCTCAATAGTATTTGTATAGTTAAAATTCACGATACTGAAAATAATTGAATTAGAATTTTTTGTTTGATAAAACTCAATTAATTCATTTTTGTCTCTGGTATCTAAATGCTTATCAGGAATGAAAATGTCAGAGAGTAAACATTTTCTTATTTTTTCTTTAGAAGACTCAGGAAGCATGCTTTGAAACTCGGTCTGAATATCTATTAAGTATTCAGCAAGTTCATCTTGGATGTTATCAAAAAGAGTGTCAAATTCATCTAAGGAAGAAAGGTTCTCTAAGTAATTCCCTAAAGAAAGTTCTAAATCAGACCACTTGTTGGTTGTAATTAACTCCTTTGAGAGATGTTCCTTAAATTCATTAATTAATTGATCTTCTGAAGACTTAGTTAGGTAGTAGTCATAGAAATCGGAATATCGTGTTTTTAATCCCAGGTTTATATCAAACCCATTTCCTAATATGTAGACAACTCTCATATTTTATAAAATGCTCTAAAAAGTGATGAACTAAAGTAATCATTTATGTTTAACTCAACTAGCATATACCTAGCTGAGTTAAATAGTAATTAATAAAGACAAAACTTTCTACCATAAGCTCTATTTAAAGGAATAAGCTTGCTTTGCTTAATTTTTCTTTTGTGTATTTGAGAGTAGATTAGTTTGGCCTGAAAGCCAAAATGATAATTTCTCTTTATATTTTTAATCCTTTCTAGGGTGATTATCTCCACTTTTGGCGTTTTAAGGACAAAGTGAACCTTAATCAGAGGCATGCTAACTTGGATCTAATCTAACTTTCCAGCTAGTTTAGACACTTTTATGTAATCATCCCAAAGCCAAAACCTTGAAGGTGAATTCACTGAACTAGCAAAATATTCTTTATATATCCTGTTAATTTCTGTGAATGCAACCGCATATATTCCATTTTTCCCATTAGTTTTATTTCGAAAATAATCGTTTGCTCCTACAACAGTAGTTTTATTACGTTTTGCAGGTCGGTCATTTTGAGTAATTTTATGCATCTTAGAGCAATGAACCATTAATGAAGCAAAAAGATTGAATTTGGAGACTACGTCTTCAGGGTAGATAACTTTTCCTACCTCAAAAGCTTGCATAAGTTTAACTATTTCAGGATAAGAACCATCATTTTCGATAAAAATATATTGCTTGGTATCCATTTCTACAAGCACTAAAAGTAGAGTAAAAATGTTTATATACTGCTTGCCTTTATTATTCTGAAACTCTTTTACTGCATATCTAAGACAAGCTTTTAGCTTAGAGACTAGCTGATCTATGTCTCTTAAACTCAAATTATAGATTTGAGAAATCCAAGTTATATAATCATTGAGTCCATTTGAAGATAAGTGGCCTTCGACATGTGGATATAACACTAAGCCTTCAGAACTGTATTGAGAGTCCAAGTTTTGCATGCTCAAATACATCTCTATATTTGGCTTTTCTAAACTCGCTTCTCTATCAAAAAACCTTTTTAGATACACATTTGAATCAAAGCCTGAACCGTAAATTGATTTAATCGAATGTTGTAATTGTTCGCTGTCAGTAGCTATGACAAAAACGAAATTATTTGTATTGAAAAAATGCTTTATAACTTCAAGCATTTCTATTGCATAGTTAGGTCTGCACCTATCAAGCTCATCAACTAAAACTACAACTGGTAATTCATAACTAAAATTGCTTTGTAATACTTCAGTTAATTGAGCTAGTTGAGCACGGATGTCTTTTATGGCTTGGATTTGATCAACATGTTCACTCATTACAGCTTTTAAGAAGTCTTGATCAGACTTTTCGAAAAAGACTTTGGCTGATTCTGAACCAATACTTGCTTCATTCCACAATAACTTTGTAATTGCTGCTGCTCCTCCAATAACAGTCCCTTTTAAAGCCTTCCCTAGATACTCTTGAGCTTTATCAAACTCATTGCCAATATCTTCATTTATTTGGGATAACTGATTTATAAGTTCACTCGCTACTACAGTCAAAGGTATTTCAGAAAAGTCGCTTTCCCAAGCATCAATGTAGATTGTCGGGTGACCCTTAGAGCATAGCAATGAGTAAAGGCGTCTTAAAAATTGAGTCTTACCAGTGCCCCAACCACCATTGAGATTAAGAACAAAGCCTTCATGTTCACCTGTAATATAACTGGCTAAGAATTCACCATATTCACCGCGATTAAGCTTACAATTATTAAAGTTGCAATCCTTTAACCATTCATTGTATTTGCAATTCGTAATAGGGTTTTGTGAAGACACTACATTTCCTTGTTTATAAAGCTTCTTTAATTGATTGAACCATAACATGAATATGAATATGAGGAATACTTATAACAGCAGTGTTTTAATGATACAAAACACTTTTCTGTTATATTATTACCTGATTGAATTTAAAGGCTTTTATTTTTTGATGGTAGTCGAGAGTTCGAATCTCTCCGTCACCGCCATTTCTTAAATTTACCCCACCATTGCAAAGTGCTTTTCAAGATTACATTTAGCACGCATGGCTATGTGACTACTGACCTTTCTGGCAAGTTCTATTACTAATAATTCAAGTTGTTCACGGCTATAACCAAGTAATACACAACGTTTAAGTTGCTCGCTAACTAAGCTGCTGGCATCGTCTAGGGCAAATAAAGCGCCTAAGAGGCAAGCTCAAATACTGTGTTGTTTTGCTGCTCTATGCCAAACGGCAGCTGACCAAATGTGAGTGCGGTTTTTAGCTGTTGCTCTGTGCGTTTGATCAGCAACGCATTTGAACCTTGAATATCATCAAGTGACTTTAAAATCTCTAGCGCCAGCAATGCTTTTGGCACCCCAGAATACACACTGATATGCGGTAAAATATCACACAACTCTTGCATTGAAACGCCATCATTCAATGCGTGCTGACATGCTCGTTTTAACAAAGGCTTGTCATGAACGGTGACCAAAGCAGCGATCGCGACAAACACAAATAAATCCGTGTTGTTATGGTTCATAATTTCTCTTTTGATTTTAGATATTGAATGTATTGAGGTTTTGTAGCTTTGGCTGATTGCAAAGAGCATGCAATCGAAAAATTGAAAATACATTATGGTTGATGATGGCGATTTCTGCTTGCCATAAATGATTTAATTTTTGCCTAAAATAACGAACTGTTACCCAAAATGGTCCTAACCTCAAATTACGGTGATACACTTAATTGAGTATTTCTTAGAGGTAATCTAAATGCGTCAGGCATTAATAGAAGCGGTTAAAGCGATAGCGATTTCAGACGGTAATTTTGAAACAGCAATTCCTGAGTTATTGGTGTTCATACGAAGCGAAGTTTCATTACCGATGGCCTGCGTGTATGGATTAGGGCTGGGTATTAGCTTGCAAGGTGCAAAGCAAGTTGTGTTGGGTGAACATAGTTATGATTACACTGACGGCCAATCATTAGTGACCTCAGTCGATGTGCCCGTAGCTTCACAAATAACGCGTGCTAGTAAAGAGCAGCCATTTTACGGTCTTTACTTACGCTTAGATGCTCATGAAATCAGTCACATTGTTGCTGAAATGGATTTTGCCGGGCAAGACAAGTTTCCTAAGCACCAAGCTATGTCGGTGGTTGATACTGATAACGGCTTACTTGATGCTTTACTTAGGCTTATTCAACTCGACAATGAGCCACATTTAAAAGCTAATCTTGCGCCACTAATTAAAAAAGAAATCATATTGCGTTTATTAAATAGTCCGCATAGCCCTTATTTAAGACAGATTGTGATGTCTGGATCTGCCCATCAAAAAATCGCCAAAACCTTATGTTGGTTAAAAGAAAACTTTACCAGTCAATTTTCAATTGATGATTTAGCCCGTGATGCACACATGAGCCCGTCAACATTCAGGCTGCATTTTCGTGATGTAGTAAAGATGAGCCCGTTGCAATACGTAAAAAATTTACGGCTACAAGCGGCAAGACAATTAATGCTGAATGAGCGTATTGATGTAGGCTCTGCAGCTTTAAAAGTGGGCTACGAGAGTCCATCGCAGTTTAGCCGCGAGTACACACGTTTTTTTGGCAAGCCACCGGTTAAAGATATTTCAGCACTGCGGTTACAACAAATCGCATAAAAAAGGGAGCGCATGGCTCCCTTGTATTTAAAATCGTCTTTTTGGCATTCTCAGTTGTGAGTCAAATTCATCAGGGAATAAAATGGTGCCGTCGTCTTGGTCTGTTGGAAATACAGCAATAAGTAAATCATCTTGCTCAAGACCAGGTGTCCAGCGACTTAACCAGTCTTTTACAGGGATGGCTTTTGGTGTGCAGTCTTGCCATTCACCGGTTGCCCAGCTTTGGGCAAATTCGCGGCTAGGCCATACAGGCACGCAGTCGTCATCTTCGTTTGAGAGCATGACGCAGCCATGTTCATCATTGAGGATCCACACTTGTTTAAACTCTTGAACCGTTTCAAACATATAAGCGAGTCGTTTCTTAGCGCCTAAGGCGAGTACAGCATCAAATTCAGTTTCAACACGTTTAGCAGTTGCATTATTCATGACAGGCTCACTCTTTTAGTTATACACAGCTACACCTTAATCATAAGGTGATAAATTAATATGACAAGTAAAGTTATTAGCTAAATTAATTTACTAATGCAGCAAAAAGATCGTCAGCAAGTTGTTGCAGAGATTTAGGGTCTTGATTTGTCAGCGCATAGGTACGAATACCGTATATGCCCATGACTAAAAAGCGCGCCAACTGTTGCGCTGACTTGCTACTTACAAATTCGTTGTTATCTAGCGCTTTTTGAAGTTGCTCGGCGAGGGCATTCTCGTATGCATTAAGGTTGCTACGCAGCACAATGCAAATTTGTGGGTCATTGCCTTCAACCTCAGAGATACTCTTTGTAAGTAAGCATACTTTAGCTACTTCACCTTCAATACACTCATCAACAATCACAGTTAAGTAATGTTTAAGAGTCGATAAAATTGATTGTTGGTCATTAAAAAGGGCAGTAAATTGTTGGTTTCTGTCTTTTTGATATTGCTCGGTGGCGGCTAAAAACAAGCCTTTTTTGTTGCCATAAGCCGCGTAAATAGAACCCGGGTGAAGGTGAGTCACTTCTTTTAATTTTTGCATACTGGTCTTCGCATAGCCATATTTCATAAAAGCATGCATGGCTTGGCGTAGTACAAATTCAGTATCAAATTCAGCAGTTCTCATTAAGGCTCCTCACGCTTTATAAACGAAGTTTACGTAATCTTGAACGATTATTCAAAATAAACCTTGAAGTGTGTATGTTTCACCCTTATCTTGAATGTATGTTCAAGATAAGGATAAAACCATGACAACCGATTTACTTTCTCCGTTTAAACTAAATGACAGCATTGAGTTGCAAAACCGTGTACTAATGGCACCCCTTACACGCTGTATGAGCGACGATAATCTCGTACCTACCCAAGCAATGGTTGACTATTATGCGCGCCGTGCTGATGCGGGCTTAATTATTAGCGAAGCAACGATTATTCGCCCAGATTCACAAGGTTATCCAAATACACCGGGTCTATTTAGTAGCGAACAAATTCAAGGTTGGAAGAAAGTCACCGATGCTGTGCACGCAAAAGGTGGCAAAATGTTTGCTCAGCTTTGGCATGTAGGTCGTGTTGCTCATCCTCACTTTTTTGGTGGTGATGTACTGGCACCATCAGCAATTGGTATTGAAGGTTCGGTACCGAGAATGCGTGAGTTAACTTACGTTACTCCAAAAGCGGCAACCATTGAAGACATTCAAGGTTTAATTGCTGATTACGCAAAAGCGGCGGAAAACGCTATTGAAGCGGGTTTTGACGGTGTTGAAATTCATGGTGCAAATGGTTACTTGATTGATCAATTCTTACACTTTGCTGCCAACCAACGTGAAGATCAATACGGTCAAACACCAGAAAACATGTCGCGTTTTGCTCTTGAAGTCGTTGATGCAGTAGTTGCAGCAATTGGTGCAGATAAAACTGCATTACGTTTATCGCCAGGGGCGTATTTTAATATGACTGAAAGCGATGGTGATAAAGCAGTATTCGATTATCTATTACCAGCCCTTGAAACACGTAACCTTGCCTACTTACATGTTGGTATTTTTGATGACAGCATGCGCTTTGCAAGTTTAGGTGATAAGTCAGCGTCTGAATATATGCGCGGAGCGTACAAAGGTACCTTAGTAGGGGTAGGTAGCTATAGCTTTGAGTCAGCTAATCAAGCTATCGATAACAACCAATTTGATTTAATTGCGATTGGTCGTCCATTCATTGCGAACCCAGATTACATCAGCAAAGTTAAAAATGGTGAAACCTTAACACCATACAGCGACGAAATGCTGGCTGAACTGATTTAAGCAAACCTAATAATATTGTCCAACCAATAAGCGCTCAGTTAATTTAACTGGGCGTTTTTTCTAATACTTTCTTATTTATTAAACGGTTAAGTCTTAAATCTGCCATGAAAATGCATTAATTGTTTAATTGTTGTGTCAAAAATTTTGACCCTAAATGTAATACGCGCTCTGCATACTGTGCCCGCTTTTAAATACGTAACCTTGGAAAAACAATGAGCACAGTAGCAAAAAAAACAAAGCTAAGCCTTGTAGTCGCAACGCTTTTAGCAACATCGGCACATGCAAACACGAATAACGAAATTGAAGAAATTACCGTTGTTGCAAAGCCAACCAGTTATGCAAATAATGTTATTGAACCTGCGATGCTTGAGCAACAAAGTTCAGTATCAAGTGTGTTAGCCGTGATTGATAACCTACCGGGTATTAGCATCAACGAAGGTGATGCATTCGGTGGTGACGATTGGTCAACCACCATTACTATGCGTGGCTTTAGTATTGATGGTAATCAACAGCAATTAGGTATGACGATTGATGGTATTCCTAATGGTGGTTCTAACTATGGTGGCGGTGCAAAAGCAAACCGTTACTTAGACAGCGAAAACTTAGCAACGGTTGAAGTAGGGCAAGGTACGTCTGATATTGCTTCAGCATCACTTGAAGCATTAGGCGGTACTTTCAATTTTGTGAGTGCACAACCGAGTACCGAGCAAAGCACTACGTTTGCTTACACAACGGGCGATCATAACGCTAGCCGTTACTTTGTTAAGCACGAAACCGGCACTGTGTTTGATAACACGCAAGCCTATATCAGCTATTCGCAAACAGATACCAGCCGCTGGGTTGGTGATGGTAGCAATGGTGGTAAAGACAATCAGCACATTGAAGCGAAGTTTGTATCCGACTTTAGTGACTTAACTGTAACAGGTCGTGTTTCGTATGATGATGTTCATGAAATTAACTATAACAGCATCAGTATTAGTGAATTTGAACAAAACCCTGATTGGGATCGTTTAACTTGGAATTGGACAGGCGTGCCGCATTTTGATCAAATGTTTGCTGAGGGCTGGGGTACACTGCGTGAAAATACCCTTGCGTATGTAAAGTTTGATTACGCGTTAAGTGCCACTTCAAACTTAAGCTTGTCGCCTTACTATCATAAGAATTCAGGTCGTGGCGATTGGATCCCGCCTTATTTAACATCACCGGTTGATGGCGATGGCAACCCAACAACAATTGGCGGCGAAAACGCTGGTAGCTACGGCTTCACCGACAGCGACGGTAATCCACTTGCACCTGCTGCAGGTTGTACGGCAAGTTTAGAGTGGCCATGGTCATCTGGCCCCGGCTTAAACCCAGCCTGTTACCCAGATAATGCCATTCCGGTTATGTCGTATCGTCATACTCACTACAAAAAAGACCGCTTAGGTATGACCGGTGAGTACCAAGTAACGCTTGGCAATCATGATATTGAAGCCGGCTTTTGGTTTGAACAAACAGACCGCGATGAATCACGTGACTGGCATAAAGTTATTGATGCCCGTGTCTATCATCACTTTGACCATACGCCGTATTGGACACAGTACAAAAACACCTTTGAAACCGATACATTCAAATGGTACATACAAGACTCAATCAGTTTAGGTGATTTCACACTTAATTTAGGTGCTAAACAGTATCTTGTTGAGCTGCAGCGTTATAACCATTTTGAAGATGAATACTCAGATAAAATCGACAGTGATTCTGACGTACTATTCAGCGGCGGGGTGTTGTATCAGCTATCTGCAAGCACAGAGCTATTCACCAGCTACAGCGAAAACTTTGCGGCAATTAAAGATGGTGTACTTGAACGTGATTCATCAACACTGACCGAAATTGAACCTGAAACAGCTGAAAACATCGACCTAGGTGTGCGTTACAGTGATGACCGTTTACGTTTAACGGCAACCGCTTACAGCATCGAATTTGATAACCGTATTACCTTTATTGCTCCGGGCAGTGATACCGATGGTATTGACTACACGATTGGCACGAACGGTTCTTACATCAACGTAGGTGGTATTGAGTCAACGGGTGTGGAGCTTTCTGCAAGCTATATGCTGACTGACAAATGGAACCTTTACACATCGTATACGTACAATAACTCTGAGTATCAATCGAACGATCCAAGTGCTTACAACAGCGAGGGTGAGTTACTTGAAGAGGCATCAGCAAGCTTTAAAGCGGGTGATGAAGTGATTGACTCAGCACAAGATTTATTTGTGGTATCGGCAGATTACTACAGTGGTGATTTCCGCTTTGGTTTATCGGCTAAATACACAGGTGAGCGTTTAGGTGCATGGACTGATGAACAAACCCGTTCGCGTAACGAGGTTGATGGTTACACTTTGGTTGATTTAAACATTGGTTATAACACCAGTCTTGATTCAGGCGTGTTTAAATCAATCGACCTTGCATTTGTGGTGAATAACCTGTTTGATAAATCATATCTCGCAGGTGGCACAGGTAATGGCTCTACCTACTTTATTGGTGCACCACGTACAGCTGCTCTAACACTTACAGCGCAGTTTTAAGTAATAAGCTAACGTTTTAAATAGCCCATCGTTGATGGGCTTTTTTACAGGTGAAATATGAAAAAAATAATTTTAGCCACGGCGGTTGTAGCGGCATCACTTTTAAGCATAAGCTGTAAAGCTGCCGACAATGTTGTGCTCGTAACTCTTGATGGCCTTCGCTGGCAAGAAGTGTTCTCAGGGGCAGATGAGAACCTTATTGATAACACTGATTTTGTTGCAAATACAGATGAACTAAAGGCGCTTTTTTGGCGAGATGATCAAGCACAGCGAACTCAAGCGTTAATGCCATTTTTTAGCGAAACATTGGCAAAGCAAGGCGTTTTGATTGGCGATAGAACTCAAGGTTCATTGATGTCGGTAAGCAACCCGTGGTATTTCTCATACCCAGGTTACAGTGAAATTTTAACCGGCGTAGTAGACGAAAATATCGATAGTAACGATAAAGTGCCTAACCCCAATAAAACCATTTTAGAGAGTTTAAATACTCAGCCAGAATTTAAAGGTAAAACCGCGCTTTTTGGTAGCTGGGATGTGTTTCCCTATATTGTAAATCGTGAGCGTAGTGGGGTTTATGTTAATGCTGGCTTTGAAGCTTTTGATGCAGTGAAGTCAGCCGAAGTGACTCTGCTAAACCAAATGCAAAGCGAGATCCCAAGCCCTTGGCACAATGTGCGCCTCGACAGCTTTACCTACCGATTTGCCAAACAATATTTATTAAATAAACAGCCGCGTTTGCTGGTTATTAGCTTGGGTGAAACCGATGACTTTGCTCATAACGGTAAATACGATGCCTATTTAAAATCGGCTAAACAAAGCGATGCGTTTATCCGCGACCTTTGGCAAACAATTCAACAAACACCGGGCTATAAAGACAACACCACAATGATCATTACCACCGATCATGGCCGTGGCAGTCATGCAGATGATTGGCAGCATCATAGTTCGAAGCGTGCTTTGGCACGTTCAGAGCAAGGTAAGCAACGTTTTCCAAACGGCATTGTTGGCTCTGAGCATATTTGGTTAGCGGCCATTGGCCCAGATATAAAAGCAAAAGGCTTAATAAAGCCCAAAAATGAACTTAAACAAGCGCAAGTGGCTGCAACTGTGTTGAGCGTTTTAGGCATCAACAGTCAGCAAGTTAACCCGAAGATGGCAGCGCCGATTAAGGAGATTTTAAAATGAGTTTCACTCTTCGTTTGTTTAGAAGCGCCTTATCTGGATTAATGCTGGTTAGTTGTGCGAGTGCCGCACCGAATAAAATTTTGTTTGGCTCATGTGGTCATCAAGACAAAGCTATTCCAATTTTTGATGCTATCAACAAAGAGCAAGCGGATTTATTTATGTTCCTTGGCGATAACATTTATGGAGATACCGAAGATATGTCGGTACTTGCCGATAAATATCAACGTTTAGGGCAAAAGCCGGGCTTTAAAACATTACGTGCGAATACGCCAATCATTGCCATGTGGGATGACCACGATTATGGCGAAAATGATGCTGGCAGTGAATACCCAAAAAAGCAGCAGTCACGAAAAATCATGCTCGACTTTTGGCAAGAGCCTGCGGATTCTGCTCGCAGGACTCGTGAAGATGGTATTTACACTTCTTACACGTACGGTGAAGGTGAGCAAACAGTAAAAGTCATCATGCCTGATCTGCGTTTTAATCGCGCGCCATTGAACCACGTATCGGCGATGACCTATCAACTTGAACGAAAACCTGCAAAACAAGGGCCTTATAGCCCAACAACCGATAAAAACGCCTCTATGCTTGGCGAAAGCCAATGGCAATGGCTTGAACAAGAGCTTAAGTCAGATGAAAAGATAAAAATCATTGCCTCAAGCTTACAGCTATTAGCTGATTTTACTGGTTGGGAGTCATGGGCTAATTATCCGGCTGATCGTGAGCGCTTATTTGCGCTTATTAAAAAGCATAAAGTAAACGGTGTGATGATTGTCAGTGGTGATACCCACTGGGGTGAGCTCTCTAAGTATCAACAAAACCTAGATTATCCTTTATATGAAATGACCAGCTCGGGGCTTACAGAAAAGTGGAAAGATGTTAGCCCTAATAAACACCGTGTGGGTGATTACACTCATGAGGTGAATTACGGCGACTTAACAATCGATTGGCAAAAAGCAGATCCTACCATTCGTATTGCGCTTAAAGGTATCAAGGGTGATGAGATAATGCACACCGAGTTTGCGTTATCGACGATAAGCCCATACCAGTAAATATTGCCTGCTGCGCATATCCTAAACACATGCCCGCAGCTCATGCCCGCAAACATGGAATAAGCCTTGTTTGCGGGCATTTCTCTCTATCCCATCTAATTAAAATATCTTACACTGTGTCAATTAGTTAGTTTCAAGCAAGGACAGTGTAAAGTGCTGAATATAATTCAATCAAATCGCATGGAAGCACTGCAAGCGCGGTTTCACGCTCTTCTTAAAGTTAATCCGTTAACGAGCCCTTTTAAAAAAGAAATTGTGCTCGTGCAGTCACCGGGTATGTCGCAGTGGCTAAAAATAGGTTTAAGCGAACACTTAGGGATTGCCGCTCAGGTCGATTTTCCGCTGCCTTCGAGTTTTATTTGGCAGCTTTACCAACAATTATTGCCAGATGTACCCAGTGAATCTCCGTATAACAAAGCGAACCTTGCTTGGAAGCTGTTTGCGATTTTACCAAACTGCATTGATGAGCCGCTGTACTTACCACTTAAAACCTATTTAGAGGGTGACAGTGAAGGGCAAAAAACCTTTGCCTTGTGCGAGAAAATTGCCGACGTTTATGACCAATACTTAATGTATCGCCCTAATTGGATTGCCACTTGGGAGCAGGGCATCGATGAACTTGATGATGTTGATGTGGGCATTGCGCCATGGCAGCCAGATCTCTGGCGTAAGCTGGTGGCGCATAGTAAAGAACTAGGGCAAAGCCAATATCACCGCGCCAATATGCAAGACAAACTCCTTGCAGCCCTTGAAAAAATGGACGCAAGCCTATTACCTGAGCGCATTAGTTTATTTGGTATTTCTGCAATTGCGAGTAGCCAGCTTGAAGTATTTCAGGCCATTGCGAAAAAAACGCAGGTGTTTTTGTTTTTCTTTAACCCGAGTGAGCATTATTGGGGCGACACACTCGATGAAAAAACAGCAGCCAAGATTGCTGCTAAATATGCTAAACGCCCGCAGTTGCAAGCGCTTGAAGACAGCGCGAAAAACCCTGATCACGAGTACTTTTTTATCGGTAACCCGTTACTCTCGTCATGGGGTAAATTAGGCCGAGACTATTTTGAGCAGTTACTGCAACTAGATGCGCAGTGGCTTGACGGATTTGATAACGAGTTTGATCAAAGCTTGTTATCGCAAATACAGTCTGAAATTTATCAATTAGCCTTCAAGGGTGAGTCATTAACGCCTGATAAAGAATGGTTCATTAATGACGAAGGCAAACTGCCAATTCAGGCTGATGACACCAGTATTGTGCTGAGCGATTGTCACACGCCACTTCGTGAAGTCGAACGACTACATGATTACTTACTCAATTTATTCAATGAAAATAAAGAGCTAACACCGAAAGATATTATTGTAATGATGCCGGATGTTGGCACATACAGCCCGTATATTGAGGCGGTGTTTGGTGGTGCAGAAGGACGACGCTTTATCCCTTATGCGTTAGCCGATTTAGCCATAGAGCAAGAAAAACCTGTGCTTAGTTCGTTTGCTAGTTTAGCTGACTTACCATACTCACGCTTCGGTGTATCTGACATTCTTGATTTACTGCAAGTCACTCAAATTGCCGAGAAGTTTAACCTCGAAGCCCATGAATATGAGCAAATTGGTTTTTGGCTTGAACGCGTTGGCGTTAAATGGGGCTTAGATGCCGCCCACAAAGACAGTTTTGGCTTACCCGCAATAGATTTAAATACCTGGCAACATGGCTTAAACCGTTTGTTATTAGGTGTTGCACAACGTGATGAACAACTGCCTTTCTCGGGGATTTACAGTGCCGATGAAGTTGAAGGTATGGCACTGAATACCTTAAATAAACTCATTGAATTTATTGATGTACTGGCACGATATAAAGCTAAGCTGCAAGCTGATGCACCGCTTAACGAAAAAGCAGAAATTCTAAAAGAATTATTAAGCGATATATACAGCGATGAAGGCGAGCAAAGCTGGGATTTATTAGTACTGCAAAAAGTGCTCGATACACTGATTAAGCATTATGATAATGGCGATTACCAACAAGCTGTTTCGCAGCGCATTGTGAGTTACTTGGTTAAACAAGGTATTCAAGAAAAAGGAGTAGGGCAGCGCTTTTTAGTGGGCCAAGTTAACTTTTGTACGTTGATGCCAATGCGTGCGGTGCCATTTAAAGTGGTGTGCATGCTAGGTTTAAATGATGCAGATTACCCGCGTACCGTTCAGCCAATTGGTTTTGATTTAGTGCCTTTCTCAAAACGCCAAAAAGGCGACCGCTCTCGCAAACTTGATGACCGTTACCTGTTTTTAGAAGCGATTTTAAGTGCCCGTGAGAATTTATACATCAGTTATATTGGTCGTTCTTGCTTTGATAACCAACCAAGAATGCCCTCAACTTTAGTGAGCGAGCTTTTGGAATACATAGCCCGTAGTTTTGAATTTGCTGATCAAGACACTCACTTAAAACTACCAGAGGCATTGATTAATTATCAGCACTTACAACCATTTAACCCGGCTTATTATCTGACCACTAACAAAGAAGGTAATAAAAGCCAAACTGATGACGAGCAAAAAGCAAACAAACAGTTAGCCACACAATTACACAGCTATAACCCTGTGTGGATGCCAACTCAAGCTGTTAACCCTGAGCCACAACAAGCGCTTAGTGTACAGCCAGAAAGCAGTGTTGAGTTAACTCAGTTTATTCGCAGTATTTGCCAGCCGCACGAGAGCTTTTATCAACAAAGTTTGGGTTTACGCTTACCGCAATTTAACGATATCGCTAAAGATGAAGAGCCATTTAGTTTAGATGCATTACGTCGCTACTTTTACCTCGATGAAATTCTCGAAGCGAGCATTCAAGAGCTACCGCTTAATAAAGCGCAAATTATGCAGCGCGGTGAATTACCCCAAGCCCATGTTGGCGACCTTGTGTTTGAAAGTATGCAGCACCGAGTTGATGCGCTTGCTGGGCAAGTGAAAGCGCATATTCAAGGTGATGAAGCATTACCCGTTGAAGTAAATATTAAAATAGCCAACACCACTTTAGAAGGTTGGTTAAATCATATTTATGGTCAAAAACAGGTGTTTTATCGCTCCGCCAGTATTAAAGCAAAAGATGTTATTCGCGGCTTTGTGCATCATTTAGCGGCGCAAATAATGGGTCAGCCGGTTGAAACCCTTATTCTTGGTTTAGACAAGCAAATTAGTTTTTCACCCTTGTCAGAAGACGATGCCCGCAGCTATTTAAATGATTGGTTTTCGCTTTATGAAACGCTTTTAACTCGCCCTGTGGCGTTTTTCCCGGTCAGTGGTTACGAGTACATAAAAACAGACAAAGACATGGTTAAAGCAAACAATAAATTCGCGCCGCAATACATAGGCATAGGAGAAGGTGAGAACCCATACATTCGCTTAACCATAAAAAGCCTTAAAGACTGTGAAGAAGAGTTTATAAAATGGAGCGAGCTGCTGTTATCGCCAATTGTTGAATTAGCACAGGAGGCAGATCATGCAAACGCTTAATCCAATGAGTATGGCGCTGTGTGGGCAAAGCCTTATTGAAGCCAGTGCCGGTACAGGCAAAACCTACACCATCACAGGTTTGTATTTACGGTATTTGTTGGGCTTACAAAAAGCGACCGGTGAAGATGAAGCATTAAATACGCCTCTAAGTGTTGAGCAAATACTGGTGGTGACTTTCACCGAGGCTGCAACTCAAGAAATTAAAGACCGTGTGCGGGCGCGTATAATCGATGCCAGAGATACACTGCTTGGTAAAAAGCCAGATGATGAGCTGATTGAGCAAGTAATTAATGAGGTAACTGACAAACACGCCGCATTTGATTTGCTAGACGCTGCGGCAAAGTCGATGGATGAAGCCGCTATATTCACCATTCATGGCTTTTGTCAGCGAATGCTGAAACAACATGCTTTTGAATCCGGCGTGGCGTTTAACTTAGAGTTTATTTTAGATGAGCGTGAGCTTATTCAAGAAACCCTTAATGACTTTTGGCGTGCCTTTGTTTACCCACAATCAAAAGAGCGCACCCAAGCAATTACCGATATTTTCCCAGTGCCGGCGTCACTGTATTCACAGATAGTGAGTTTACTCAATAAACAAGGGGCAACAATTACCCCTGAGTACGACCTTGACGATATATGGCAAGCGCGCGATAACTTTGTGGCAAAAGTACCGGCATTTAAAACGGCGTGCCGTGAGAGTGAGTTTATTAATGCTGTAAAAGCATCAGATTTAAGTGGTTCAAAAACCCCAGGTCGAAAAAACAGCCTTGCAGCGCTTGAAGAATACTTAAGCAATGACGAGTTGTTTTTTGTATTTGGTACCAGTAAATACTCTTTTGAAGTGTGGAGCACAGAGAATTTAAGCGACCCTGCGAATTATAAGAAAAACGGCAGCTTACTTAGTCATGCAATGCAGGCTCAGTTTGATGAAATGGCCACTCTCAGTAGCCTTATCAATAACGGCTTGAATATTGCGATAGTGCAATACGCTGCTAAATGGGTGGCAAATGCATTAGTTAAACGCAAGCAAGAGCAAGGCGTTATTACTCCAGATGATTTACTGAGCAACTTGCATCAGGCACTTTTAAGTGAGCAAGGCCAAGCGTTAAGTGAAAAAATTGCCGCCTTGTTTCCAGTTGCCATGATTGACGAATTCCAAGATACCGACCCAGTTCAATATGGTATTTTTAGCCGCATTTATGGCAATAAAAACACCACGCTTGCCATGATAGGTGATCCAAAACAGGCTATTTATGGTTTCCGTGGTGCAGATATTTTTACTTATATTGGCGCAAAACAAGCCGTTTCAGATGACAAGCAATACACCCTAGATACCAACTACCGCTCAAGTGAAGGGGTTGTTGATAGCGTAAACCGTTTATTTGCTAAAAATGCTAATAGCTTTATTTACAACGATGCGATCCCATTTCAAAAGGTCAATGCTAAAGGAAAACAGCAAGACAAAGCGTTTTTAATAAACGGTGAAATGCCAAGTGCGTTTGAATTTTCGGTTTTTGTTGATGAGTACGCCGAAGCCAACAACAAGCCAACCAGCAAAGGGGTGGCTCAACAGGCATTGGCTTTGCAGTATACAAAAAAAATTACTGAGCTACTCAAGCAAGCCGCTGCAGGCGCTGCAACCATTGCAGGAGTACCACTAACTGCCGCCGATATCTGTGTGTTAGTGCGTGACCGAAACGAAGCACAGCTGATGAAAAACGCACTAGCAGAAGCCGCCATTGCCAGCGTGTATTTGTCCCGTGATAGTGTGTTTAACCAAGAGCTTAGTCATCATTTACTGAACTTTTTAACGGCATTGCATGGTCAGTATGATGAGTCATTACTGCGTGGTGTACTAGCAGGGCCATTGTTTTGTTTAAGCTACAACCGTATTTATGAGCTTCACGAAAATGAAAGTGCATGGCAAGAGCATTTAAACTTTTTTGCTCAGCTTGCTCATATTTGGCATAAGCAAGGCGCAATGGCGATGCTCGAGCGTTTATTAAGCCATAATCAACTTGCAGCGCGCTGGCAAGGCTTAGGCTACAACGTTGAACGCTGGCTCACCGATTTCCGCCATTTAGGGGAGATCTTACAGCAAAAGCAAATTGAGCTTGAGGGCACCCATCGATTGCTGCGTTGGTTTGCGCAAAAAGTTAGTCAACAAGATGGTGAAGCGGTGCAAGTTCGCCTAGAAAGCGATGCTAATTTGGTGAAAATTGTCACTATGCACGCCTCAAAAGGCTTAGAGTACCCGATTGTATTCATGCCGTTTGCCTGTGGCTATCGCGAAAGCAAAGAAGCCCTTTACCATAAAGACGGTAAGCTTATTTATGACCTTGCTAAAAGTGACGACGCAATGCAAAAAGCAGAGCAAGAGCGCTTGGCTGAAGATTTACGCTTACTTTATGTGGCGCTGACACGTGCCGTGCATTTTTGTTCTGTGGGGATGTATAACATTGCCCAAGGTCGTAGTGCTCGCCCAGGTATTCAAAGTACTAGCATTGGCCACGTATTATTTGCAGGGTTAGAGATTAAATCGGGCGATGAATGGCGCGCATTGTTACAACAATTTTGTGAAGGCTCTGCGCACATACACTATGAGGCGTTTAGCCAAGCGGATGAGCTTGAGAAGTTAACATTTGCTGGTGCTGACAGTGAGCAAGCCTATCAAGTTAATACTGTTAAAGCAGACATTCAGCGTGATTGGCGCTCAACCAGCTTTAGTAGCTTAACGCTGAAAAAGCATACTGACCATATTGAGCTTGGGCGCAGTGATGAAGACCATGAAAAAGATGAGTTTTTAGCCCAAAATGCCAATGCTTTAACACCTTACAGCTTCCCTAAAGGGGCAAAGCCGGGTAGTTGTTTGCATGAAATATTTGAGCAACTAGACTTTACCGACCCTTATGCGTTAAAGCGTCCAGCCACTGAGCAAGACGACCACGCACTTGATAAAGTGATCAAAACGTTATTCGAAAAATACCATATTGACGATAGCTGGCAGGAGATGACCGAGCAGTGGATCCTTGCTGCACTGAATTGCCCATTAAACGATAAAGGGCTTAGTTTATCAGTACTTGAACCTGAGACCTGTTTGGTCGAAATGGAATTTAACTTACCGTTGTTATCACTCTCAAGCGATAAGCTTAACCAGGTTTTAGTTAAACATTTTAACTTACCCGGACAGCTTGATTTTAGTGAGGTGCAAGGCTTACTAAAAGGCTTTATAGATTTAATATTTTGCTGGCAGGGTAAGTATTATATTCTTGATTATAAATCGAACTTTTTAGGTAACAGTGCGGCTGACTACCAACATGAGCAACTAGAGCAAGCCATGACCAGTCACCAGTATCATTTGCAGTATTTGATATATACCGTGGCATTGCACCGTTTATTAAAACAACGTATTCAAGATTACGATAGCGACACGCATTTAGGCGGTGTTTACTACACCTTCTTACGTGGCATGAGCGAAGGGCAAGGGGTGTATTTTAATCAGCTTACGAAACAGCAAATAACTGAGCTGGATAGCTTATTCGCACAAGGAGCCATGCTATGAGTCAACTGACATTCGGCTTTGATGACCATGAGCCAAACGAGCCAATGAATAAGCAGCCAGAACAACATGCCCAAAGCGATTTAGTGTTGCCTGCTACAGAACTTAAAACACAGCCTTTACTGAGTTATTTACTTGAGGCAAAACGTATTCGCTTAGTTGATGTTAAACTCGCAGAGCTATTGACTGGCACAGAAACACTGGTAGAGAATAACGAAGCAGCGCACAGTGAGGTTTTTTACCTGATTTTATTACTTGCGGCCGCGCAGCAAAGTCAGCACAGCTGCTTAGAGCTGGTGAATATAAACTGGCAAAATCCGTTTGAAATTAGAGAGCAAAGCTTTGCTGATGCCAGCATTGCAGCCCCTGAGGTTTTAACCCCGTTTGCTATGGAATTTAGCCTTAATGAGGCTGTTAATAAACTAATGAATGCTGAGTGCGTAGGGGACGACAAGCCACTACTGTTGTTTGCGAATAAACTTTATTTTGCCCGATTGGCAGAGTACGAAACCACACTGGCTTCGCGTTTACATCATTTAGCAACGAAAGAACTCACCCTTGATGAAGCCGAATTAACGGCATTACTTGAGGTGTATTTTCCTAATAGTGAACATACAACCAACCCAAGCGATCCTATTAAAACATTAAACTGGCAAAAAGTAGCCTGTGCAATTGCTGCAACAAAAGGCTTTAGTGTGATCACTGGGGGCCCGGGTACAGGTAAAACTACCACAGTAACTAAGCTACTGGCCATTTTACAATCTTTGTATGCCAGTGCACCGCTAACAATAAAGCTGGTTGCACCGACAGGTAAAGCGGCAGCGCGTTTAACCGAGTCGATTTTAGGGGCAAAACAAAAGCTTAGTATGATCCCTGATAATATCGCGCCACTTATTCCTGACAGCGCGCAAACGATTCACCGTTTACTGGGCGTTATTCCACATACCAATAAGTTTCGCCATAACAAGCGTAATCCGCTGCATTTAGATGTACTGATCATTGATGAAGCATCGATGGTTGATTTATCGCTTATGGCAAAACTAATCGAGGCATTACCGAGCCATGCAAGACTTATTTTACTGGGTGATAAAGACCAATTAGCCTCGGTTGATACGGGCAGTATTCTTAGCGACCTATGCCAAGGGTTAGAGCTTGGCAAAATGCCTGATTACAGCAGTGAAAGAGCAGCGCAGCTTAATCGCGTTTGTTTTAATAATCAGAGCGAAATACCCGCGGCAAGCAGTCATTTTGTACTTAACGATTGTATTGCGTTTTTACAGCAAAGTTATCGTTTTGATGGCAGTAGCGGCATTGGTCAATTAGCACAAGCTGTAAATACCAATAACAGTGGCTTACTGGGCTACGTTGAGCAAACGATCAATCAAGGTGGCTTTAAAGACCTTAAACTTAATTACAGTGTAATTAGTAAACCGATAGAGCAGTTTGTGCAACAAGCGGCGTTGCAATATCACGATTATTTGCAGCTTATCCAGCAAGGGGCAAGTGTTGCCAGTGTGCATAAAGCCTTTGCGCATTATCAGTTGCTGGCAGCCGTCAGAGAGGGAGATTATGGTGTAAATAGCCTTAATCAGCGTATTGAAAAAGCACTGGCTCAACAAGGTTTAATCTCGCCATATCAAAGGCATTACGTGGGTATGCCAATTATGATCAGCCAAAACGACTACCAGCTAAAACTGTTTAATGGCGACATCGGTATTTTAATGCACGATGAGCAAGGTCAGTTAAAAGCCATGTTTGTTGATGAACAAGAAAATATTCGTGCCTTTTCGCCCGCACGTTTACCTGCTCACGATAAAGTGTATGCCATGACAATTCATAAGTCGCAAGGTTCTGAATTTGCTTATACCGCAATGATTTTACCACCAATAAAACAGGCTAATCAGGGCATTAACAGGCAATTGGTTTACACGGGTATCACCCGCGCGAAAACCACATTTGAGCTGGTGGCCGATAAAAATATATTGCTCATGGCAATGAATAAATCTGTTACTCGTGCATCAGGTTTATACGATAGGTTAAAACATGAGGCTAGTTAATGTAACGAGTGACCAACTCAACGAGTTAATGGGTTGGTTTAACTCAGAGGCTGAACTGCGTATTTGGTCTGGGCCATTTTTTAATTACCCATTTGATACGCAAAGCTTTAAGAATGATTTAAACCTAGATGCGCTGAATTCCTACACGTTGATTAATGACGAGGGCCAGATGTTAGGGTTTGGTCAATACTATTTACGTGAAGGTCGTTGCCATTTAGGACGGCTAGTTATCGCGCCAAGTGAGCGAGGCAAAGGTCTTGCGAAAGTGTTGATAAATTTACTAGGAGAGCAGGGCAAACAGCAGTTGCAGTGTGATAGCTTGTCGTTGTTTGTATATACCCATAATACCCTTGCTCAAACAGCTTATGAAAAACTGGGGTTTATTCAAACCCAATACCCCGCTGACATGCCACTCGATGGCTGTATTTATATGACCTGCTAAGAACGTTTAAAGCTGCTTTTACGAAACAGGTTAGGTTGCCAACCAAAGTGTATGGCGCCTAATCTTAAGCATACCGTTACCGTAAATGCGCCAAGAATGCACCAAATATAACTCACCTCTAGGGTGAATAAAGCCGCGTAAGTTAACCCGCCAGATAAGCAAGCGGTTGAATAGAGTTCTTCACCCATTACTAAAGGCACTTCTCGGCAGATCACATCACGCATCAGGCCACCAAAAATACCTGTGGTCATACCCATGGTGATGGCAACAATCATATCTGCGCCGCCGATCAGCGCCTTTTCGATACCAATAATGTTGAAAATTGCCATCCCTACGGCATCCATTAATAGCATGGTGGTGTTACTTAAATCGGGTAAGTGACGAATAGATAAAATAGAGGCGAATATGGCTATATAAGTTGCGTACAAATAATCGGGCTGAGCTATCCAAAATACTGGTTTGTTGAGCAATATGTCTCGAAGTGTTCCACCACCCAGAGCTGTGACTGTGGCAACAACCACCACACCAAAACCACCGACACTTTTTTCATGGCCCAGCAAGGTGCCAGAAATAGCAAAAAACGCTACACCGATAATGCTTAAAAAATGAAAGTATTCTGATGTCATGGGGTTTCCTTACCTGTTTACAGTAATCTAACACTAGCAAAATGAACTTTATTGATGCTGAACAGCTAAGAAAATAGGGCGGATAGTGATGTCACCCGCCGGTAAGGAAATTTTTATTATTTTAGGTAATCAACCACTAATTGCGTCATTGCATTTACGCCAAGCTGTAAAGCTTTTTCGTCTGCAAAAAAGTGTGGTGAATGGTTACTAGGTGCTGTAACTGCATCTTGACCTTTTGGTGTGACACCTAAGAAAAAGAACATGCCTGGTGTTTCTAAGGCGTAGTAACTAAAGTCTTCAGCACCTGTGATAAGTGGCGTTGTGATCAGGTTTTCTTTGCCAACCACACCAGCAAGAGTTGGTGTCATTTTCTTGGTTAATTCAACATCGTTCACTGTTACTGGGTAACCATGATCAATGTGAACATGCGCTTCTGCACCACCTGATTCAGCTACCATCTCAGCGGTTTTAGCTAAACGTTTTTTAATGTCAGCACGCATTTCTTGGTCAAAGGTACGGATTGTGCCCACCATTTCAACTTGATCAGGGATGATGTTGTTACGCACACCGCCATTAATGGCTCCAAATGAAACCACCGAAG
Source organism: Pseudoalteromonas sp. PA2MD11 (assembly GCF_017808125.1). NCBI lineage: Bacteria > Pseudomonadati > Pseudomonadota > Gammaproteobacteria > Alteromonadales > Pseudoalteromonadaceae > Pseudoalteromonas > Pseudoalteromonas sp. PA2MD11. The sequence continues at coordinate 62,894 of NZ_JADKNF010000021.1, read as the reverse complement.
GCGCTTTGGTTACATCAACTTGGCGTGAGGCAATGGTTTGTGTTGCCATAATAATTTGTGATGAAGCCACAATTGGGTCAACCCCATTCCAAGGGCGAGAACCGTGAGTTTGGCGACCTTTTACTGTGATAGTAAATTTGTCGGCGCTGGCCATTAGCGGCCCTTCACGAAAACCAATTTGTCCGGTATTAAGTGAGCTGGTTACGTGTAAACCAAATACGGCTTCTGGCTTTTCTTTAAATAAGCCTTCTTTAAGCATCAGCTCAGCACCACCTTCTTCGCCATCTGGTGCACCTTCTTCAGCAGGTTGGAAGACAAACAGAATATCACCCGCGAGCTCTTCTTTAATTTTTACTAAAGACTCAGCGGCTGCCATTAAAATAGCCACATGGTTATCATGACCACAGGCATGCATTACGCCAACGGTATTGCCTTTGTACTCTGTTGTTTTAGTTGACGCGAAAGGTAAGTCTACTTGCTCTTTAACAGGTAGTGCATCCATATCAGCACGTAGCGCAATAAGCGGACCTTTTTTGCCCCCTTTAAGTTTTGCAACCACACCTGTATGTGCCACACCTGTTTGAACCTCAAGGCCTAACGAACGTAAATGCTTAGCCACGTATTTGGCTGTTTCAAACTCACGGTTACTAAGCTCTGGGTATTGGTGTAAATGACGGCGCCATTTAATGACTTTTTCGCTGACGCTTTTATTGGCAGATTTAAGTTCAGAATTAATATCACTCGCAAATGCAGGGGTAGAAATAGCACTGAGAAGTAGGCTGGTCGAAAGTAGTTTGTTTAACATCCCGTATCCTTTTATTATTTGGATATCCAAACAATCTGTGAAACGCTGAATTCTGCATTTTGAGGTGGCTTGGATATATGCACACTACTCCAATGTAAAGGATAAACACTTGAATGAACAAGACCTTTCGGTAATTAACCAAGACAAATGGTTTAAAAATCGCACACAATTATTTAGGGACAAGCTAGTAAAAAATGCTAAATTAATCACCTTAAATGCGGGTGATGCATTGTTTTTGCGTGGTGATGAAAATACCGGTCTGTATTGTGTTATTAATGGCGTGCTTAGAGTTTCTGGGGTTAATAGCCAAGGCAAAGAAGCCGTGCTCAGTTTTGTAACTGGTGCTATGTGGTTTGGTGAAGTTGCTCTGTTTGATGGTGGTAAACGCACCCACGATGTGTATGCTCAAACTGCGGTACGACTTTTACACGTACCTGAGCGGGCGTTAACTCAGTTATTACAAGAGCATCCTGCTTATTGGCATGATTTTGGTCTGCTGCTTACCAATAAAGTGCGAAACCTGTTTGACTCATTAGAAGATCACGCACTCCTTACAGCAAAGCAAAAGGTGAGTAAGCGGTTGTGCATGCTTTATCAGTCGTCACTCCAAAGCTGTTTGCCGCTTACCCAGCAACAACTTGCCGATATGACCTATTTAACACGGCAAACCATTAATCAAATTTTACAATCCTTGCAAGCTGATTCAATTATTAACCTTAAATATCAAACGATTGAAATTATTGATATCGATAAATTGCAGTCTCAATGCTAGTTTGGAACTAAAATTGCTACAAGGTTGTAATCAAGCTTAAATGGAACACAACTTGTGGCAATTACATTTCATAATCAATATAACCCTTATAACGCTTCGGCTGCTGCTAAGCTGTCGCAAACGGCTCGCACTGAGGGTGTGAAAGCCATGCATACGCCAGCATCTTCAGCACAACAACTTTTACAAAAGCAGTCTGAGTCCAGCTCTTTTTTAGCGCAGGCACAAGAAGCTTTGGTTTATCAGCGGCTCGGGGTTGATAAAGAGAAAATTGATGAAATAAAAGCGCAAATAGAGAAGCTTGCTGAACAAATGCAACAACAAGGTGCCGATACTAAAGCACTGCAAGAAAAAATGAATGAGCTGCAAGCGATGCTCGATGAAGAGTATCAAAAAGGTCGCGAACGCATGGATATGCGACCAGAAGCCGAAAAAGGCAAAGTTATTGATGCGCTGGTTTAATGTGTGAGTTTTAGCTAGCAACTTTAAATGTCGGCTAGTTGACATTCTTGTTGGTGAATTTTCTGCTAATCTGAATTTTGAACACAGTTTTGGCAGGAAAAACAATGAAAACATTAAAACAACAACTGACAAATTACGCCCTTTATCACCGTTCTAAACGCAATATTGTCACTCACTTTATCGGCATTCCATTAATTGTGTTTGCAATTATTTGTTTATTACAACGCGTCACGCTTATCTCAGAGCCTGCCGTTATCTCCTTGGCAACCATGGTGATTGCACTCACCTGTCTTTATTACTTAATGCTTAGCTTATCTATGGGGTTAATTATGGCTGTATGCTTAAGTTTGTTAAGCATTGCTGCTGAGCCTGTGGTGTCGCTTTCAACAGGGTTATGGCTAGCTGTGAGCATTGGCAGTTTCGTTGTTGGTTGGGTGTTTCAGTTTATTGGTCACTATTTTGAAGGTAAAAAGCCAGCCTTTGTTGATGATTTAATTGGTTTGGTCATAGGGCCATTATTTGTATTAGCAGAGTTTTTGATTATGCTTGGTTTTTATAAAGATATTGCTGATCATATCGAACAAAATGCAGGGCCTAACAAAGCATAACAACAATAATAAGGAACACACATGCAATTAAATGGTAAAACAGTTTGGGTTACTGGGGCATCTTCTGGAATTGGTGAGGCACTTTGTGAGCAATTGGCGGCAAAAGGGGCAACGCTAGTACTGTCTGCCCGTAATGAGGAAAAACTCAACGCTCTTAATACAAGACTCGGGGGGAATCATCATGTGGTCGCTCTTGATTTGGCAAAGCCCGAAGCCTTACTTGAAGATATGCCAGCAGTGATCGAGCGAATTGGCCGCATTGATGTGCTTATCAATAACGGTGGGGTGTCGCAGCGTAGTCTATTTTTAGAAAACGAATTTACGGTTTATCGCCAACTGATGGAAGTAAACTATTTTGGTTTAATTGCTTTAACTAAGGCGGTCGTACCCCAGATGGTTAACCAAGGTATGGGCATGGTGGTATCAATTAGCAGTGTAGCGGGTAAAGTCGGTTCAAAATTCAGAACTGGTTATTCGGGCTCTAAGTATGCAGTTGTGGGCTTTATGGATTGCTTAAGAGCAGAACTAGCCGACAAAAATGTGAATTGCCTGACTATTTGCCCGGGTTCAATTAAAACAGCCATTGCGCATAATTCGTTAGATGGCCAAGGTAAACCGCAAAATAAGCCAGAGGAATCAATCGAAAACGGCATGGATGTGGCAAAAGCGGCTGCAAAAATGATTAAAGCCATTGAAGCCGAGAAAGATGAAGTTGTTATTGGTGAAGGAATAAGTGGTTTAGCACCGACTATCAAGCGTTTTTTCCCGGGCTTTTTTAATCGCCTCACAGCAAAAATGAACTACAGATAATTTATAGTCATTTGTTAGCGAATGATTCTCAGTAAACAATGCGCAACTTGGGTTGCGCATTTTTTGTACCAAATGGTCGGATTATTATCACTTTAATCGATAAAAGGCACTAGTTTGCTATGGTTAAACGGGGATGGATTAGCATACAATGGGGTAAAAGTAGTCCAAACAAGAGAGAACAACAATGGCCGCATTTGGTACTGTATTTATGCCACAAATGATCCAAGCACGTTTTGCTGATAACTCATGGAGTGAAAGCGCGCTGGTCCCATCTGATAAAATCGAATTACATGCGGGTGCTCACGTATTACATTACTCAAGCACCTGTTTTGAAGGATTAAAAGCTTTTCGTCACGAAGATGGCTCGGTCTATATCTTTCGTATGGATGCTAACATTGCGCGTATGAAACAAAGCTCTAAGTTACTAAACTTACCTGACTTTGACGAAGGCATGCTTGAGCAAATGATCAAAGACATTGTAAAAGAGTATGCAGACGAAACACCAACACCGCCGGGTTCAATGTATATTCGCCCAACTCACATTGGTACAGAAGCGGCAATCGGTAAAGCGGCTGCACCGTCAATGAGTTCCTTGCTTTATGTATTACTTTCGCCAGTAGGTGATTATTTCTCAGGCGGTGCTACAGCATTACGTGTATTACTTGAAGAAGACGGCATGCGCTGTGCACCACACATGGGTATGGTTAAAAGTGGTGGTAACTACGCAAGTGCATTAGGTCCAATCTTAGAAGCTCGCTCAGAGCATCAAGCAGACCAAATTTTATTCTGCCCTGGTGGTGATGTACAAGAAACTGGTGCTGCAAACTTCATTCTAATTGATGGTGATGAGATCATCACAAAAGCACTTGATAGCACATTCTTGCACGGTGTGACGCGTAATAGTATTTTAACGATTGCTAAAGATTTAGGTATGACAGTATCTGAGCGTAACTTTACTGTGTCTGAGTTACTAGAAAGAGCCGCTAAACCAGGTACTGAAGCTGCGTTATCAGGTACCGCTGCGGTACTTACCTCGGTTGGCACACTTATTCATAACGACCAAGAGTTTAAAGTGGGGTCGGGTGAACCAGGTGAGAAAGTCGCAAAATTACGCCAAGCATTGAATGATATTCAGTGGGGTAAATCAGCAGATACTCATGGCTGGTTAACAAAAGTATAATCGTTGAGGAAATACATGCTTTGAAGAGCCACGTTACTACGTGGCTTTTTTGTTTTTACATTGGTTTACAGCACTTCCTGTGTTTAACCGCAAATTACTAGACATTCTAATGCTTTAATTTTACTTTCATTTTATTAACAATAACTAAAAGTAAATTTATTATGATCAAGAAAACACTAGCATGTGCAATTGTTGTTGCATTGGCGGGCTGCGGTGAGTCTACCCCAACAAAAACAGAACAAACAGTGAAAACTGCAGAGGTTAAAGCTGCTGTGAATTATCCAGAAACTAAAAAAGGCAATGTTGTTGACGAGTACTTCGGTGAGAAAGTAGCTGATCCGTATCGTTGGTTAGAAGACGATATGAGTGACGAGACAGCCCAGTGGGTGAAAGCCGAAAATGACGTTACCTTTTCTTATCTAAAAAACATTCCTTATCGTGATGAGCTTAAAACTACCCTTGAAAAGCTGATGAACTACGAAAAAGTCACCGCGCCATTTAAAGAGGGTGAATACACTTATTTTTATAAAAACGATGGTCTGCAAAATCAATATGTAGTTTATCGTAAAAAAGGCGACTCTGAAGCTGAAGTGTTCTTAGATCCTAATACCTTCAGTAGTGACGGCACAACCTCAATGTCGGGCTTAACATTCACAGAAGACGGCACGCTAGCGGCTTATCAAATCTCTGAAGGCGGCAGTGACTGGCGTAAAATTATCATTATTGATACAGCGACTAAACAGCCGATTGAAGAGGCTTTAGTCGATGTAAAATTCAGCGGTATCTCTTGGCTTGGCAACGAAGGTTTCTATTATTCGAGCTACGATAAGCCTAAGGGTAGTGAGCTGTCTGCAAAAACAGATCAACATAAAGTTTACTACCATAAGTTAGGCACAGCTCAGGCTGACGACCAATTAGTTTATGGTGGCACAGAGGCACAGAAACATCGTTATATTGGTGCTGATGTGACCCGTGATAATCGTTACTTAATTATTGCTGCAAGTACTTCAACTTCAGGTAATAAACTGTTTATCAAAGATTTAACTAAGCCTGACAGCAAGCTAGTGACGATTTTAGATAACACTGACTCAGATACTTCAATTATTGATAATGACGGCTCGAAACTGTATTTGGTGACTAACTTAAATGCACCCAATATGCGTGTAGTAACAGTGGATGCTGCTGATCCAAGACCTGAAAATTGGCAAGATTTAATCCCAGAAACTGACAATGTCCTTAGCATTTCGAAAGGCGGTGACTACTTCTTTGCTAAGTATATGGTTGATGCGATTTCGCAAGTAAAACAATACGATAAATCAGGTAAATTGGTGCGTGACATTAGCCTGCCAGGTGTAGGTACTGCATATGGCTTTAGTGGCAAGCACGATGCACAAACACTGTATTACTCATTTACGAATTACACTACACCAGGCAATACCTACTCGTTTGATGTTGAGTCAGGAAAGTCTGATGTGTATCGCAAGTCGGGCGCTAAATTTAATAGCGAAGAATATATCTCTGAACAAGTGTTCTATACATCAAAAGATGGCACTAAAGTTCCGATGATTATTTCGTATAAAAAAGGCACTGAGCTTAACGGTAAAAATCCGACTATTTTATATGGCTATGGTGGCTTTAACGTAAGTCTAACACCAAGCTATAGCCCTACAGTAGCAGCGTGGCTTGAGCACGGTGGCATCTATGCTGTTGCTAATATTCGTGGTGGTGGCGAATATGGTAAGGAATGGCATGTAAATGGTACACAGCTTAAAAAACAAAATGTTTTTGATGACTTTATTGCTGCGGCTGAGTACTTAAACGAAAAACAATACAGCTCACCTGATTACTTAGCGGTACGTGGTGGCTCAAATGGAGGCTTGTTAGTTGGTGCGGTTATGACACAGCGCCCTGAGCTATTTAAAGTAGCGCTTCCTGCTGTAGGTGTTTTAGATATGCTGCGTTACCACACTTTTACAGCGGGTGCTGGTTGGGCGTATGACTACGGTACGAGTGAACAAAGTAAAGAAATGTTCGAGTACTTAAAAGGTTACTCACCAGTTCATAATGTAAAAGAGGGTGTTAGCTACCCAGCAACCTTAGTAACAACAGGGGATCATGATGACCGTGTTGTGCCTGCGCATTCATTTAAGTTTGCAGCAGAGCTACAAGAAAAAGGTGCAAAACAAAATCCGTATCTTATTCGCATTGAAACAAATGCAGGTCATGGTGCAGGAACACCAACAAGTAAGATCATCGATCAATACGCTGATATTTATGGTTTTACCCTATACAACATGGGTGTTAAATCGCTATAGGATATTACTTAACTAAAATGAAAACGCCGAGCTAAGCTCGGCGTTTTTGTATCGAATAATCGAGATGTTTATAAATCGATACCCAGCGCGAAAATCATTTTGTAATCTTCTTTTTCTGGTACTACACCGTTTTCATCGGCAATCGGGTCGGCAAGGTAATCCCAAACTAATGACACATCAAAATCGATATCATCTGTGATTTCAAATTCAAACGCAGCCAAAGCATATTGTGAGTCACCGCCAGCATCACTGCTTGCAGTTAGGTAGCGATAATTTAATGAAAAATCGATTTTCTTAGTGATTTCTAACTCATAATTTGTAGAAATAAACCAAGACATTGACGAATTACTCTTATCTTCCCCTGCAGCTACTGTATCGAATTGAGTCTTTTGGTACGCGGGACCCGCTGTAAAATCCCATTCTGTTTTGTCGGTATCTATCACATAATAACCAACACCGGCGCCGACAGTGTATTTATTGGCGATATTTTGGAACGGGTCACGATAGTATTCGAAGAAAATAGGGCGATAATACATTTTTTGTGTGTAAAACCAGTCAAATGTACCGTTAGCACGAATATTGTTTTTAGTAATTTGATCATCACTGGTAGTGCGATAGCCTAAAATCTCAGATAAAAATCGACTTGAAGCAGTACGGCGCTTTATGTCAGCTTTAATAGAATATTCAGTTTGGTCAGTATTTCCACGGGCCAAATCTGCACCCATGGATAACTTTACAGTCCATGCACTGAGTTCGCTTTCAACTGAGGGAGCAATTGAGACTAAATCGCGATAACGGTATTTAGCTTCTTGTTCGCCAACTTTTACATAACCGCCCGATATATTAAGTGTACCACTGAGCTCATTGCCATCGTTAAAGCGAACCGTATGATGGCGATCTGAAATAATCATATAGATATCTTCGCGATCAATCATTAATGTATCAAGAATGTCGCTGTCAAACTCAACTTCTTTGTCGTACAAAGAGACAAGCTCGCCTTTGAGCCATTCGCCAGAATTAAGTCGCACCCAATCAAAGTGGGTTGCATCTTTAATTATTATGCCGCGCTCTTCGAGAAGCGGATCTGGAAGTGTTTCTGCGCTATAGCAAGCAAATGAACTTGCAACAGCTGCACTGATGAGCAGGTATTTTTTGAGCATTATTTCAATCCATGTTAAATAGAATGCATCTAAAGAAGTGCGATTATTTATTAATAACCTGCTTAATTTTAGAACACTATCAAATAGTGTTCAAAAATTACTTAAGCAGAGGGCAAAAACAACCGCTGATAGGTTTTATAAGCATATTCATCACTCATTCCTGACAAATAGTCACATATTATGCGCATTGCATTATCACCTTGCTGGTGCGCATTTAGCCACATTTCTTGGGTTGTTTCAGGTAATAAGCGCATTGGGTCGCTGGCAAAAGCACTAAATAATTCAATCAGCAGGTTTTGTCCTTTAAACTCCACTTGCTGCATCTTCGGCTCACGAATTAAGCGTTTAAAAACAAAATGTTTTAGCACGTTAAGAATTTCGGCAAATTCATCTGGAAGACTCACCGTGTACTGTAATATTTCAGATTCGAAATCTGCGTTTTGTACAACTAACTGAGCGTTAATAATAAAGGTGTTTACCAACTCACCAATGGCGTCTTTACGCTCATACTCGTGATGAGAAAAGAGTCTGGCGGTTATCGAGCTTAAATGAGTGGTTAGCCACGCAGAGTCAAGCTCTTGTAGTTGTACAAGGGCATGATTTTGCCAATCAGCCAACGTTAAAACCTCTGTTGCTATAGCGTCTTCTAAATCATGAACGGCATACGCAATATCGTCAGCTAATTCCATAATTGCTGAGTCTATCGATTTATAGTGGGTTTTGGCTCTAAATTCATCAACCTTATAATGACTGCTCAGCAGTGCTTTATCGTTATTAGACAGTGGCTCCATGATCCAGTCGAAAATATCTTTATCGTCGGTGTATAACCCCTTAGCTGGTCGCCAATGGTCAGCTTTAATAAAGCTACGCTGCTCGCTCAAAGGTGGAATGCTGTGCCACAAATCATCAATGAAGGCTGGATATTTAATAAAACCTAACAAGGTGCGCCTGGTTAAGTTCATGCCATAGCCATTTGAATAGGGCTCAAGCTTAGAGACAATTCTAAGTGTTTGCGCGTTACCTTCAAAGCCACCATGATCGCGCATCATGTAATTTAATGCTATTTCACCACCATGACCAAAAGGAGGGTGGCCAATATCATGAGCAAGGCATAAGGTTTCGAGTAAACTACCGCTAGGAAAATTCGTAAATTCAGGGTGCTGCTTTTTCAAATGGCGTAATAAACCACTGCCAATTTGGGCAACTTCTAAAGAATGAGTAAGACGAGTTCTATAAAAATCATTTAAGCCAATACCCATAATCTGAGTTTTGGCCTGCAAACGCCTAAATGCTGCGGCGTGTATGATTCGAGAGCGGTCAACCTGCCAAGCTGAGCGGTTATCGTTTGGACGATATTTTTGTTGATTAATAATGCGAGCTTGCCAAGATTGGCACATAAAAATAACCTTCCTATTCCTTGTTTGCTTACTTTTCAGTATACGCAAGTGCTTTAAAATTGCGAGCAAACTACACTGTTACGTCAATAGTTTGTCCCTTTTATGGGTGGTTTTATAGTGCTGAATTCGCTAAAAATCATCTGCTTTGGTATACTTCGCCTTTGTGTGTGCGTGAGTTAACCGCACATGAGTAGTAGTTTATTTGAGAGAATACATGCTTAAGTACGTTTTTCGAGCTTTATTAACCGCTTTTTTTGCATGGGCGTTATTTTCGCCATTTATCGAAAAAGAAGTGACAGTTGAAGAATCTGAACAAACTCAGAGCACGCCTACCGGAACCCAGCGCGTAATCAAAAAAGAAAAACCATTACATAATGTAAAACTGCCTGACTTTGCATCATTTACTGATGTAAAAGAAAAGAAACATGCTTTTTTTGATTTTATTCGCCCACATGTTGAGGCCGAAAATAAAAAAATTTTACAGCAGCGAGCTAAACTAGAAATTGCGCGCATGATGCTTGAGTACAATGAGCCGCTTACGAGCAAGCAAAAGTCAGATATTAAAAAAATTCTTATCAGCTACAAGTTGCCTAACACTATTGACACTTTATCGCTTACCCAAGCACTACGTCGAGTTGATATCATTCCTAAAGAGCTTGCGCTAATGCAAGCAGCAAATGAATCAGCATGGGGCACGTCACGCTTTGCACGGATTGGTTTAAACTTTTTCGGTCAATGGTGTTACAAAAAGGGTTGTGGCATGGTTCCTCGTCGCCGTGCTAACGAAGCGGCCCATGAAGTGACAGCATTTAAATCGGTACGTGCTGCTGTAAGCTCATATTTTAAAAATATTAATACCCATGCTGCGTATAAAGATTTACGATTAATTCGTGCCGATTTACGTCGCCAGCAAAAACCTATAGAAGCAACCAAGTTAACACAAGGTTTGTTATCATACTCTGAGCGCCGTGAAGCATATATTGATGAATTAAACACTATGATAAATCAAAATAGAGCTTACTTTGATGAATAAACTCCTTCCATGGTTAAAAGTCGCAACTATCGCGGTTGCGCTAAGCGCGGTTTCCTCTAAAGCCGCAGCAACTGAATTTGTTATTGCTTATGATGGCTTTTATGATCGTTTAAAAGTCGTGAATAAAGGTGAGTTTCAATACGCTCAAGTTAACTTTTATTTGTCTGATATTGCTAGTAACGAAGTATGCACTATTAAATCAGGTAAAATAATTACAGAAAAACAAGAGTTTGACTTAACTTATACAGATAAAGCTCAGTTACTTTTACCTTTTGATAAGCAATTAGATACAGATAAAGCTGTTATTGTTGTGCAACCAGAAAACCCAAAACATGAATGCCAATTAAAGTTACAGATTGAAGCGACTGATTTGGCAGATTTTGAACTTAGTAAAGCAAACTTATATACGTTAAATGAAGAGTTTGACGAGCTGTTATCTGATTTATCAGGCTTTTTTGTGAGCAAATTAATGTGGTTTTTGCTGCCTGAACAACAAGGTGTTGTACTTAAATTTAACGGCCAAGACGCTATCTCGGCAAATGGAGTTAGCTGTAAAGAGCAGCGTTGCTCAATAAAAGTAACAGATGACTGGCAAGACGATAACACAGTGTTAAACAGTCATGCTGAGCTTATCAGCGCCACACCTTGGATTGTTAAATAACGGACTATATATTGGCAAAAATACGTTTAAATATAGACAAAAGGGACCTTATATAGGTCCTTTTTTGTTGTTAAACAGATAGTTATTTTGTCTCTTTTTTCAAAAGTTTATCTCAGTATTTAGACGTATGAGCAAAATTGTAAATTCATCGTAGTTAGTACAATTACTATGACTGTTTCTTTGCTCTAAATTATTCCCTTGATTCATATTTTTCCTAACTATTTGTATTGCTGTGTATTTAAGGTTCAGTGTGTTTTGAAACATAGAAATAGTCGGAATGTATTAGTGTTCTCTGATTGTTTTTTATTATAGAAAAAAGACTTGATTGTATATTACTAGCCTGATCTTTACTTAATTATTAAGTGCTAACTTTCTATTTTTAAATGAATTTTTAAGGAATGAAAATATAGATTTAGATCAAGTTACTTAGCTATAACTGGCTTAAAGTAAAACTATAAAGTTCTCAATATAGGTAGTTATAGTTTAATAGGAGTCGTTATGCAGACAGTCAATGTCGAACCTGTATCAGTAAAACAGCAGAATTTATCCGAACACAATGCTAAACAGGATGTGGTTTTTGATCTAGATGTTAAAAACCCAAGCTTAAAGTGGAATGCTGACGGTAAATACCCGTATAAACGAAAAATGGACGTGATTGAATACGAGCGCCATAAACACGAATTGCAAATCGAGCTTTTAAAAATGCAAGGTTGGGCTAAAGAGACCGAACAACAAATTGTGATTTTATTTGAAGGTCGAGATGCGGCAGGTAAAGGTGGCACTATAAAGCGTTTTATGGAGCATTTAAATCCTCGCGGGGCACACGTGGTAGCCTTAGAAAAGCCAACTACTAGAGAGCGAGATCAGTGGTACTTCCAGCGTTACATTAACCACTTACCTACTAAGGGTGAAATCATACTTTTCGATCGTTCTTGGTATAACCGAGCCGGTGTTGAGAAGGTAATGGGGTTTTGCGATGATCACGAATATTTGGAGTTTATGCGTCAAACACCTCAACTTGAGCGTATGTTGGTGAATAGCGGTATTAAGCTATTTAAATATTGGTTTTCGGTCAGTAGAGAAGAGCAATTTAGACGTTTTAAATCGCGCCAAAACGACCCACTCAAACAATGGAAGCTAAGCCCAGTTGATATGGCATCACTGGCTAAATGGCATGATTATAGTGATGCCAAAGATGCCATGATGTTTCATACCCATACTAAGGATGCACCTTGGACACAAATTCGATCTGACGATAAAAAGCGCGGGAGAATCAACTGTATGCGCCACTTCTTAAGTTGTTTAGATTACCCGGAGAAAGATCACGATGTAGTAAATTGTGTCGACTCGCTTATTGTTACCGAACCTACCCGCATGTCTATACGCCAGTGAAGGAGAGTACTATGCAAAATTCACAGTCAGTATTTGAGAAACGTCTTGCTAAGCTCGAAAAAATTCTTGAAAAGAGTAAAAAAGAAGTGGCAAGAACCACTGAACTTGCAAAAGATGCAGCACTAAAAGCACAAGCAGCTGTAGAGTGTGCCAGCGAAGCTGAGAACCTAGCTGAAAATGCTAAAAAGCGCTTTAAAGCAGCAAAAAAGCAATTAAAAGAGGCTAAAGTGTTAAAAATTGCGCAGAAAAATGCGTCGAAAAAATCGGCTATAAAACGTGCCAAACGATTGGCAAAGAATAAAAAAGCTAAAACTAAAAGCGCTTAAAGTTAACAAAGGGCACATGGCTATTGTGCCCTTTGTTTTTATTAAGCGTATCGCTGGACATTTTTACGATTCTCGATATGCTAAATGTCAATTTTTCAGGGACTTAAAAGCATCTTAATGAAACCTTTAGCGTCTATTTTTGTTATTTTACTGCTATGTTCAGCGTGTAGTAGTCATTCACTTATCAACCAAGAAATGCAAACTAAGTTGCAAGGCTCATGGCAGTCTACAAATAGCCCAGTTTGTGAAGCTAATTTTCATACCGTAGCTTTCAAAAACAACACATTAGAAATCTCATATGACGAACAGGGCTATATTTCTGAGTCTGAAGCGAGAAAAACCTTCGTTTATAATATTCTCTCAGCAGAGAAAAATTTAGTCCGTGTGCAGCTTGAAAATGAGACTCGCTTAGATAATAAGGGCAAGCCAGTAGTTTGGCATCTAAAACCACTTAGAAATGATAAGTATTGCTGGGGTAGAGATGACTGGCTTGATCTTGCTTGTACAGCTTCCCGTTATAAATGCACAGTAAAGTAAATAAGAAGTTAGTTTGCAGAAGTCAGAAAATTAGAGCTTTCAGCCTATAAATTCATAGACCTTTGAGTCTATTCCCAAAGCGCTGTGCTTTACGTGGTATCTTCTTTAGTGAAGCGCTTTAATTATCCCACGCTAATCATTTCAACTCGCTCAAAAAGTCCGTATAATCCACGCCGAACTTTTTACTATGAAACATGGCTTACTAAAGCCTGTATGAGCAGAGCAAATGAATCAAACTGATACTAGAAAAGAAACTCTTGAATTTAATAAACTTCAAAAGCGTCTAAGAAGGCATGTTGGTAATGCGATTACTGATTACAACATGATTGAAGACGGTGATGTTGTTATGGCATGTATCAGTGGTGGTAAAGATTCTTTTGCAATGCTAGATATTTTGCTCAATTTACAAAAAGCAGCACCAATTAAATTTGAAGTAATTGCGGTAAACCTTGATCAGAAGCAGCCTGGTTTTCCTGAGCACATTTTGCCTGATTACTTTGAAACGCTAAATATTCCATATTACATCGTCGATAAAGATACTTACTCAGTAGTAAAAGAAAAAGTACCAGAGGGAAAAACTACCTGTGGTCTGTGTTCACGACTTCGCCGCGGCACACTTTATTCATTTGCAGAAAAAATTGGTGCAACCAAACTAGCACTTGGTCATCACATGGATGATATCGTTGAGACAATGTTCTTAAATATGTTCCATGGTTCACGACTAAAAGCCATGCCACCAAAATTGCGCTCTGATGATGAACGTAACGTGGTAATCCGTCCGTTGTCATATTGCCGTGAAAAAGATTTAATTAAATACGCTGAGCACAAAGACTTCCCAATTATTCCTTGTAATTTATGTGGCTCACAAGAAAACCTGCAGCGTCAATCAATCAAAGCCATGCTCACAGAGTGGGATAAGAAAACTCCAGGTCGTGTTGAGAGTATCTTTAAGTCTTTACAAAATGTTAGCCCAAGCCAGCTTGCAGACAGAAATTTATTTGATTTTGAAAATTTACCACTTGATAGAGAAGGCAATCGTGAAAGCTATGACTTTAGCGAGGCGGTGGTCTCATCAACAAACATTGATGAATCATTATTTATTGATGTAACAAATATATAAAAAGAAAAAAGCCCCAAACTGGGGCTTTTTTAATGCATATTTAAATGGTTACTTAGCAAGTGGGCTTACATAGCCATCTGGTTTTAGTGCTAATACATCGCAGTCAAGGCTATCAATAACATGCTCTGCTGTGTTACCGACAAGCGCTGCACTTAAGCCAGTACGCCCAACTGTACCAATCACTACTAATTCGCTGTTGAGGCGTGCAGCCACATCAGGAATAACATCTTCAGGTAAGCCTTCTTCAATGTGGCAATGAGCTTGGTCAATATCAAAGCCTTCAGCTAATGAAAGCGTTGATTCAAAGTGATGTTTTTTAACTGATTCGTTGTAAACACCAGGGTTAAACTCAGGAATTTCAATCGCGATATTAACCGGCGTTGCTGGGTAGGCATTTACTAAGTTAAGGGTGGCGTTGGCCAAGTCACAAATGAAGCGAGCGTCTTTGATAATACGCTTGTTAAGTTCAAGGTGTTGTTCATTCTCACTCACTGCGTTTACAGCAGCTAAAATATTGCCTTTTGCTGGCCACTCTTTCTCTTTAACAAGTAAAACTGGAGCAGGGCACTTACGAATGAGGTGCCAGTCAGTTGGGGTGAAAATAACCGATTTAAGTGTATCGTGCTGATGGGTGCTTTTTACAACTAGGTCAAAACCATCGTTGATCACGGTATTGATAATGGCTTCGTAAGGGCGGTTATGCCAAACCACACAGCTATCAATGGTAAGCTCTGGGTAAAGGGCAATTTGTTCATTTAACCATTCTTGGCGGTCTTTTATTACGGCTTCGCGCATTGCTTCACGCTCATCAGCAGAAAGCATTGTGGTCATTTCATAAGAGAAGTCGTAGATACTGAGGAAAGCGGTGATGGTCGCGCCAGATTTTTTGGCTAGATCAATTGAGCGGCTTAAACTATGTTGCTGCTCTTTGGTTGGGTCTATAACTGCTAAAATTCGTTTAATTGCGTCCATGTGCTGCTCCTTAACTGTTCCGCAAAAAGTAGTACTTTGAGTGTAACCTAAATTTAGAACAGTTAAAGGGGCAAACAATATAAAGTTGCGTTAAATCAAACTCTATTTACATTTAATCGCTGCTGTTGCTGCAAGCGCTTGCTGGTCCAAAATGGTGATAAATTTGCCTTCAACTTTAATAAAGCCCGCTTTTTGGAAGCGGCTTAAAAGGCGGCTAATTGTTTCAACAGTAAGGCCTAAATAATTACCGATTTCACCACGTGTCATGGTTAAACGGAATTCTTTACGTGAGAAACCACGTTCACCAAAACGCTCTGCAAGATTATAAATAAAACTTGCTAGACGCTCTTCAGCTGACTTTTTATTGAGTAACAATAACATTTCTTGGTCGTAGTTAATCTCATTACTCATTAAACGCATAATTTGTTGGCGTAGCTTAGGTAATTTACCTGCTAATTCGTCTAGAGTATCGAATGGAATTTCACATACCATTGAAGTTTCAAGGGCTTGCGAAAAGCTTTGATGAGCCATTTTGTTGATTGCATCGAAACCGACTAAATCACCAGCCAAGTGAAAGCCAGTAATTTGCTCATCACCTTGCTCAGACAAGGTATACGATTTAAATGAACCAGAGCGTACCGCATAAATGGCATTTAAGCTTTCGCCAGACTCAAATAAATAATCACCTTTATGCAGTGGTTTCTTACGTTCGATGATTTCATCGAGACGATCCATTTCTTGACCGTTTAATGAAAATGGCAAACATAGCTGGCTGATACTGCAATTATTACAGCTAATTGTGCATAAGCCTTTTGACTTGTTTTGTGAGAAGTCCATACATCAAATCCATTCAAATAGGTTAACAACTTTAGGTTAGTGAACTAACTTATCGGTTGCTATAATTAATAAGTATATACCGTACCATATTATTACGCTGCCTAGAATAACCCTTATCCAAACATGGTTAAAAAGAGTATTTATTTTTTGACTAACAAGACCAACACTGATCATTGCTGGAAAAGTTCCCAAAGCAAAAAATAACATTACGCCTGTACCGTGAAGAGCTGATGGGCTTGTGAGTGCCCAGGTTAACGCAGAATAAACTAGGCCACAGGGTAACCAACCCCACAAAGCGCCATAAAGCAAGGCTTTAGGGGTTGTATCGACCGGTAATAAAAAACGATTGAGTTTAGCTAAATGCTGCCATATGAGCGCCTTGCCTAGTTTTTCTAGCCACTGTAGGGTTGCCGCTAAGCGCATTATGTAAACCCCAACTAGTAGCATAAAAATACCACTCAAAAAAGACAAAGCTACCGATATACTGGTATTTTGCGCCGCGAAGCGACTACTAATTCCAGCTACGAGTGCACCAGCCAGCATATAACTGAGTGCTCGGCCTAGGTTGTATGCAACCGAAAAGCTTGCTGCTCGATTTTTGTTGGCAGCAAGTTGTAAACTACTGGCAATGCCGCCACACATAGCTAGGCAGTGACCACTGCCTAACAAGCCCATTATAAATGCACTAATAAACAGTGGATCAATCATTACTTTTGTTATGCTGCTCTTTATCGTCTTCGAACAGGATACTGTGACCCTGTTTATTTAAATCAGAAAACTGCTCGCTTTTTACAGCCCAAAAGAATACCCCAATTGCAATTAGCACAAATAAAATGGCAATGGGAATAAGCATGTAGATGATACTCATAGTTTTAATAACCTTAATGAGTTGGTAATAACCAAAATGGAGCTTGCAGACATACCAATGACGGCCATCCAAGGAGCAACGAGCCCAAGGGCTGCCAGAGGTAAGATCGAACCATTGTAAATAAGTGATAATGCCAAGTTTTGCTTAACAATACGGCGTGTCTTTTTCGAGACAGTAAGCAAATGTTCTATAGCCGTTAGATCACTATTGAGTAATACCACATCAGCACTATTTTTGGAAATATCAGCGCCGGTTTCCATTGCGATAGATAAATGGGCACTGGCAAATACAGGGCTGTCATTCACGCCATCACCAACCATAGCAACAATGGCACCTTTAGCTGCCAATGTTTCAACATGGGCTTGTTTATCGCGAGGGCTACATGCTGCATGCACGGTATCTAAATTTAGCTGTTTTGCAATTCGCTCACCACTGTTAGAGGCATCGCCCGTTAACATATGGCATTTGAGCTGTTGTGAATGAAGTGTAGTAACCAGTTTTTCTGCGTTATCACGTAAGCTGTCTGCTAAGTAAAAGCGCGCAATGACTTGTTTATCGATATACAAGGTTGCTTGAACATCAGCTTTTTCGGTATCAAACCAACCGCTTTTACCTATCGCAAGGTGTTGATCATTGAGTAAAGCGGTAATGCCTTTACCCGGTTCGATAGTCACATTCTCAATAGGGTTTATTGAGTCGTTGAAACCAGCAAATGCATTAGCTATAGGGTGCTCAGAGAAGCTTTCAAGTTGGGCAGATAAGCGTAATGCATCAGCTTCACTGTACTGGCTGTTTACTAGCTCAACGCGTTCAATGGTAAAGCGACCTTGCGTTAAGGTACCTGTTTTATCAAAGGCGATATCAGTTAATTGTGGTAGCGTTTCTAATACGTGGGCTTGCTTAATTAAAATCCCACGCTTTGTTAAGCTTGCAACTGCACAAGTTAGGGCAGTTGGAATCGCTAAACTAAGCGCACAAGGGCAGGTTGCCACAAGTACAGAAATAGTCACCCAAAAGGCATGTTCAGGATCTATTTGATACCAACCAATCGCTGTTATTGAGGCAAACACTAATAAGCAGGCAACAAACCACTGTGCTACTTTATCTGTGATCTCAACTAGGCGCGGGCGTTTGGTTAACGCGGTGTGTTGCAACTTAATAATTTGATTAAGCAGGGTATTTTGACCGATTTTGTTGATCTCAATACTGATCACGCCATCGTGATTAATAGTACCTGCGTAAACTTGATGACTGATAAACTTGTTAACTGGCTGGTGTTCACCCGTCATCATGGCTTCATCAACGGTTGTTTGACCTTTTGTAACAATACCATCAGCAGGAATAGTCTCGCCCGCTTTGATTAATACAACATCACCCAGTTTGAGCTTTTTAGCTGCAATAATCGATTCTTGATTATTATCATCAATAATACGAGCTGTGAGCGGCAGTAACTTTTGCAAGTTAGCGGTAAATTCGCTGGCCTTTAAACGGGCTCTAAATTCTAAATATTTACCTAATAATAATAAAAAGGTAAACATACAGATAGATTCGAAATAAACTTCGCCAACCGACATTAATGTGGCATAACAGCTTGCCCCATAAGCACCAAAAATCGCTAATGAGACAGGTAAATCCATATTCAGCTGTTTGGCTTTTAAACCATTAATAGCATTGGTTAAGAATGGCAGGGCACTGTAAAGAATTACAGGAGATGCAAGTACTAAGCTTATCCATCGAAAATACTGCTCGAAGTTCTCTTCCATGCCAGAGAACATGCCAAAATACATAGCGAAAGCAAACATCATTACTTGCATGGTCATCAGACCGGCAACCCCTAAACGGCGGATATAAGCTTTTGCGGCTTGTTGTTTTTGGTTCGCTTCAAGGTCTGCCTGAAACGGGTAGGCTTTATAGCCGATTTCATGTAATGAGGTGATAATTTGGCTAAGCGGTGTAACCGATTTATCCCATTGGATCATGGCACGGTTGGTCGAAGTATTTACATCAACACGTTTGATTGCTTTTAAATTAAGTAGTTGTTTTTCGATTAACCAAGCACAGGCAGCACAGGTGATGCCTTCAACCGTTAATAGTACTTCAGATAAATCATTAGTGGCTGAAATAAACTCGTCTTGAATATCTTCGTTATCGTAACTTTTAATCAACTCGAGTTGCTCTGGAACAAGCTGTTCAACTTTACCAGAGCGAACAGTTCTAAATTTATAATAATCGGTCATGCCTTGGGCGACGATATTCTCAGCAACCGTTTGGCAACCAATACAACACATAGGTTGTGCCTTACCGTCTATTTCGACAGTCGCATTAAAGCCTTTTGGCACACTTTCAAGACAATGAAAGCAATTATCGGACATTAGAGTTTACTACTTATATTCAGGGCTAATCGAAATCGTTTTATCAGTTGGTAGAATTACATCTTCTTTAAGTTTCCAACTGTTATCGATTGGTTCAATAAACACTGTGTATGCACCGTCAACATGGGTGTCGAGTAGGGCAGTAAAATCGCCATGGGCGTTTTTCATTAGGCTTACATTAAAATCATTGGCTTTAATGGTGCGATGATAAAAAGACATTTTTAAAGAGTGAACATTGCTTGCATCACCCTTGGTGAAAGTGAATGTTACTTTGTCGTCTGCAACATTTAAATCGCCATGTAAGTAAAGTGCTTTTGCTTTATTAAATTTGCTAAGCTCAAGGTTAATTGCTTTGCCTTTTTTATAGTAATCGTCAACGACCATATCTGGGCCGTTGCCAATTGCCATATAAATAAGACCAGCACAGCCGATGATGGCTGCAAGAGGAAAAGAGATTAAAAACCATGGCCAAAAGTTTTTATACCAAGGAGTGGGTTTCATAGTACTTATACCTTTAAAAACGTTGTACGCATTTTATCGGATTTAAAAGCAAAAGACTAAAAAAAAGCCTCCAGATGGAGGCTTTTTTGATCTTAATTAATCTATTGAATTAAAAGATTAATTGTTTATACATTTTATTAACCGCGTGGTTATTTATCTTGCGATAAGCTGTAAACGTACGCTGTTAATAAGTGAACTTTATCTTCACCTAAAATGTCTTTCCATGCTGGCATTACACCGGCGCGGCCATTGATTAGTGTTTCTTCAACAGCACGTTTAGAACCACCGTATAACCAGATGTTATCTGTTAGGTTAGGTGCACCAAATGGTAAGTTGTGTGCAACTGAACCTTTACCGTCAGCACCATGACACGCAGCACACATTGCAAACTTAGCAGCACCTGCAGCAGCGTCTTTTTGGTTAACAGTACGGCCAGAAAGGCTAAGTACGTGAGCAGTCATTTCTTTAATGCCTTGCTCGCCAAGCGCATCACCCCAAGGTGGCATCGCAGCAACACGACCGTAAAGAAGTGTTTCTTTGATCTTGTCTGGTGAACCGCCGTATAACCAATCGTTATCTGTTAGGTTAGGGAAGCCTTGACCACCACGTGCATCTGAACCATGACATTGAGCACAGTTTTGAGAGAATAAACGTTGACCAATCTCAAGCGCTTTTTCGTCTTTAACTAGTGTTTCAATATCTTGTTTTGCGAATGACTCAAAGATTGGGCCAAAACGCTCATCAGCAGCGATAAATTCTTGGTCTAATTGAACGTTCTCACCGTTAGCTAATGCTTGTTCAGTCGCTTCTTTAGACTCAGCTAAAGAGGTAATACCTTGGTTAGAACTTGTCCATTTACCTAAACCTTCCCAGTTACCTAAACCTGGGTAAGCAGCAAGGTAGTATACAGACCAAATAAATGTCGCGAAGAACATATAAGTCCACCATTTTGGTAGTGGGTTGTTAAGTTCTTCAATGCCGTCAAATTCGTGACCACAGCTTTCGCCTTCTTTCACACCTGCGTAGTTTTTTAAGTTCCACAGAAGTAGGCCGAAGATGATAGCAAGACACGCTAGGGTTAATACAATAACCCATATACTCCAAAAGCTAGTCATTTCTCAGACTCCTTTTCCTCATTAGAGATTGTGTTGTTGTGTTTTTTTTCATCTTCAAATATGGCATTAGCAGCATCGTCAAAACGGCGTTTGCTACGCTTGCTGTATGCCCATACAACAATCACAATAAACAGTACTAAAATTACCAGAGTCAAAATGCCTCTGTATGTTCCGTAATCCATAATAATTACTTCAAGTGTGTGCCAAGCTGTTGTAAGTAAGCGATTAGAGCTTGCATTTCAGTTGCACCTTGACCACCGTTCATGGCTTCGATTTTCGCAATGTCAGCTTGTAGCTCTTCGTCACTTCCGTAACCTTTACCGTCGTAACGGTCGCTCGCTTTATCAATTCCGAAGCTATCACGGAATATTTGAAGCTTTTTAAGTGTATGGGTCGTATCGACTCTGTTTTCGTCTAACCAAGGAAACGCTGGCATGTTTGACTCAGGAACCACAGCACGTGGATCCATTAAGTGAGCATGGTGCCAATCGTCTGAGTAACGCTCACCAACACGCGCTAAGTCAGGACCAGTACGCTTAGAACCCCATTGGAATGGGTGATCCCATACTGACTCACCAGCTACAGAGTAGTGACCGTAACGCTCAACCTCGTCACGGAAAGGACGAATCATTTGTGAGTGACAGTTATAACAACCTTCACGCACGTAGATATCACGGCCTTCCATTTCTAACGCTGTAAGAGGGCGTAAGCCATCAACAGGTTTAGTCGTATCGTCTTGGAACATTAGTGGAGTAATCTCAACTAATGCACCAAAGCTGATTGCAAAGACAGTCAAGATAGCCATTAGGCCAACGTTCTTTTCGACTATTTCGTGTTTGTTTTGTGAATTATTATTGCTCATCGTGCTACTCCATTATGCCAATTGTGCGTCAGCGTCTAGTTGAAGCGAATCTTTCTTCGCTGCAATAGTACGATAAACGTTGTAAGCCATAATTAGCATACCTGTTACGATGAATACACCGCCTAGGAAACGCATGATATAGAACGGATACGAAGCTTCTAATGACTGTACAAAGCTGTACATTAACGTACCGTCTGAGTTTACTGCACGCCACATTAGACCTTGCATTACACCAGAGATCCACATTGCTACGATGTATAGAACAACACCCACAGTGTGTAACCAGAAGTGCGTGTTAACTAGTTTAACACTGTACATACGGCCTTGTGAGAATAGTGCAGGGATTAGATGATAGATAGCACCGATAGAAATCATTGCAACCCAACCTAGTGCACCTGAGTGTACGTGACCTACAGTCCAGTCAGTGTAGTGAGAAAGCGCGTTAACTGACTTAATCGCCATCATTGGGCCTTCGAACGTAGACATACCGTAGAAAGATAGAGAAACAACTAAGAAACGAAGTACTGGGTCAGTACGTAGTTTATGCCATGCACCTGATAACGTCATGATACCGTTGATCATACCACCCCAAGATGGAACGAATAGGATAACTGACATAACCATACCTAAGCTTTGCGTCCAGTCTGGAAGCGCAGTGTAATGTAGGTGGTGAGGACCTGCCCAGATGTATAAAGAAACAAGAGCCCAGAAGTGAACAACCGATAAACGGTAAGAATAAACAGGGCGGCCTGCTTGTTTTGGTACGAAATAGTACATCATACCTAAGAAACCAGCAGTTAATAAGAAACCAACAGCGTTGTGACCGTACCACCACTGAACCATTGCATCTACAGCACCTGCGTAGATAGAGTATGATTTAGTAAGTGAAACTGGAATTGCCATGCTGTTTACAATGTGTAAAACGGCAACAGTAATGATGAAACCAGCGTAGAACCAGTTCGCAACATAGATGTGCGATACTTTACGCTTGATTAACGTACCAAAGAATACAACTGCGTAAGTTACCCAAACAACGGCGATAAGAATATCAATTGGCCATTCAAGTTCTGCGTATTCTTTTGAGCTTGTGATACCTAATGGTAAGGTAATCGCTGCTAGTACGATAACAAGTTGCCAACCCCAGAAGGTGAAGGCTGCTAATTTATCTGAGAAAAGGCGCGTTTGACATGTACGTTGTACGACGTAATAAGACGTCGCAAAAAGTGCACTTGTACCAAATGCGAAAATTACTGCGTTCGTGTGTAACGGACGTAGTCGAGAGTAAGTTAACCATGGTGTATCAAAGTTAAGTGCTGGCCAAGCTAATTGGGCAGCAATCAGAACCCCAACACTCATGCCAACGATGCCCCAAATCACTGTCATAATAGCGAATTGGCGTACAACTTTATAATTGTACTCAGTTTGTGATGCTACTGTTTGGCTCATTTTCTGGCTTCCGCTGCAATAAATGCGTTTTAGAAATGAATTACCCACTTTTATTCAAAGTGGGGCCTACTATTACTTCACAAGCGTGTTACCTAAAGCCAACTTAGCGGTGCTAGCTTCAGAAAACAAACTCGAGAAACCCTTATTTTTGCGATGGAAATGATAAAATTTTTGACCTTAAAAAGATAGGTCAATTGCATAAAATTATGACATCAATCAAATTTTAGCGCTTTGTTGGTTATTTTTTGTCATAGATTGTATTTTTATTGACTTATTATTAGGTGCCTGTTGTCTTTTTTGGGCATTCTAATTAGTATCTGACTTTATTTTATACAGGCAAATAGAGTGCGAATAAGCTTATTTCCCGTGTTCCTTTTTAGTCTTTTTTTAGCTGCATGTGATAGCCAAAGTATAGATAAGGGCAACACAAGTACAAGTTGTCAGAACAATAGTCATTGCAATTACCCTAATAATGTAGAAGTTTGGCTAAGTAACCCAGATATCAGTCCAGAAACACCGTTTACGATTAACCTAAAGTTACCAAAGGAGGCTAAAAACCTCTCAGCAAAACTTGAAGGTGTCACCATGTATATGGGTTTTATTCCACTGCAGTTTAAACAGGCAGGACAAGTTTGGGTTGCTGATACTATGGTTGGCGCATGCTCTGAACCTGTTATGACTTGGAAAATGATGCTCACTTATACTTCTGGCGATAATCAACCTCAAACCTTGCTTTATTATTTCGATTCACTGCAAACTCGATAACATCTTCCTTCATTATTGTTGATCGCAGTTTTTAATTATCTAAAAGCTGTGATTAGCGCAATTTCTGCTTCACCATTTTTTACTTTGATGTTCTTTATTAGTCGTATTTTTATACGGTATTACAAACTGACGGAACAAAAACAAAAAATCATCCTCTAATACACTGTTTAACAGACTAACTTTGTCTATTTAGTTAATTTAAGTGAATAACTATGGTTAGCAGTCTTACCAAGCTTTTACGGTTTTTATAACGTTGTGTGATCAACTTGTAAAAATTTCACTTGTAGCATTAATTGGGCTTTGATTACACTTGATTACAAAGTGCGTGCAATTGATTTCAATCGTGTTTTTTTTGCTACTTAATAATGCTACTTTGCTGATGTGTAAGTGTTTTTTTCTATTAACATTGATACATCGTGAAACCTTATTACCTAAAATTGGTACGCTATTTTTGGGTTGTTTTTTATTTAGTCTTTCATTCAGTTTTCGTTCAGTTAACTGCGCCTAAGTTGCCCTCCGCTGACTCGTGATTCTAATAATAACGAGCGCTACCTGACTAAAGGTAAATTTCCAACAAGTAGGGTTTTCACATGAAAAAATCAATTCTTGGTTTAGCTGTTGTTTCAGCAATCCCAATGTTCTCAAGCATGCAAGTTTTAGCTGCTGATGATGCAGCAGAGTCTATTGAAAAAATTCAAGTTACGGGTTCTCGCATTAAGCGTTCTGATATGGAAAACGCAAGCCCAGTAACATTAATTGGTGCAGATGACATCAAAGCAATGGGTGCAACAAGCATCGATAGCGTATTACAAAAAATGACCGCAACAGGCGGCGCGATGACTAACCCAGGCGTAAATAATGGTTCTGGTGGTAACGCACGTATTGATTTACGTGGTTTAGGTGCTAGCCGCACATTAGTTTTAGTAAATGGTCGTCGTATGATTGCATCTGGTACAGGTGCGGCATCTACTGTTGACTTAAATACAATTCCTGTTTCTATGATCAAATCTGTTGAGGTACTTAAAGACGGTGCTTCTGCTGTTTACGGTACTGATGCGGTAGCTGGTGTTGTTAACATCATCTTAAAAGACGATTTTGAAGGTCTTGACATGAATGTTAACTCTGCAATCACTGGTGAAGGTGATGCAACAGAGAATTCATTCGACTTCACAGTTGGTTCGTCTTTTGATAAAGGTAACATTGTTATCGGTATGCAATACACCGATCGTGGCAAAGCAAAACAATCTGACCGTGACTTTTCTGATTGCCCAATCTCTGAAGGCGCTAATGGTTTAAACTGTAACGGCGGTTCTGTTTATGCTGAAGGTGGTCACATTTGGCAAGACGGTACAATTGGTGATGTAAATAAAGCGGGTGAGTCTGTAGATGCAGATGGTAATCCAATTACTTCTGGCCTAGCCCACCAAGATAGTGGTTTGAGCGGTCTTGGTGGTTTACACCCATTTACTGATGCTGATCGTTACAACTTTGCACCTGATAGCTACCTTTACACGCCAATGGAGCGCTTAAACTTAACAGGTCTTGCTACTTATGAACTAAGCGACGAGACGCGTTTATTCACTGAGTTCACTTATACTAAGCGTTGGTCTGAGCAACAAATGGCTGCTCAACCAATTTGGTTTGGTTTTACTTATGATGAATCAATGGGTGACTCACTATTAGGTCAAACATATAACAGTAAAGTTGACCGTGATGGCGATGGTATTGCTGACCGTGATGAAGATGGTAACTACATCACTGAAACAGCTAATTACGCGTATGGCGATAAAATTTTCTACGGTCGTCGTATGTCAGACACTGGCGCACGTTATTTTGAGCAATCTGTAGATACTGTTCGTGCTGTAATTGGTGCTGATGGTTTCATCGGTGACTATTCATGGGATGTATCTGCTAACTTTGGTCGTAATGATTCAGTAGATAAATTGAGCAACCTTCACAATATTGGTTCATTAACTGATAGCATTATGTACACGAATGATGAAGGTCAAGTTGTGGGCACATTTAACCCACTAGATCAAAATGCTTGGACTTCTGAAGGTTTCCGTAGAAACGTTTACACTGAAGTAAATAATGGTGGTAGTCAACTATTTATCCTAGCGGCTTCTGTATCAGGTGAGTTATTTGAATTACCAGCAGGTTATGCAGCATTCGCAGCAGGTGTTGAACGTCGTCAAGAAAAAGCTTGGTACACGCCTGATTCTTTAACTGCTCAAGGCCTAGCTAATGATCCGATGGTTGAGCCAACATCAGGTGGTTTTGATGTAAACGAAGCATATGTTGAATTTGCATTACCACTTCTTGCAGATGCGCCACTTGCACAAAATGTAGAATTAAGCGCTGCTATCCGTGCATTTGATTACAGCACATTTGGTTCAGATGAGACTTGGAAACTTGGTTTAACTTGGAAAGTAAACGATGAGTTAATGCTACGTAGTGTTGTATCAACAGCATTCCGTGCACCAACTGTTTCAGAGCTTTATTCTGGTAACTCACCTTCATTCGAACAAGTTGAGTACCCTGGTGCGCAAGACCAAGCAGAAGTTACTGTAGGCGGTAACTCATCTTTAACACCTGAAGAAGCTGATACTTTAACTGCTGGTATCGTCTATGAGCCTGAGTGGTTTGAAGGCTTCAGCATGACGCTAGATTACTACGATATCGAAATTGAAAATGCGATTGCGACAGTAGATAACCAATACATTGTTGATCAGTGTTTGAAGACAGATGCAAATAATGGTTCTGCGTTATGTAACTCGGCAAATGTATCAATCGATTCAACGGGTCGTATCATTTTCAATAACCAGCTACAAAACATTGGTTCTGAAAAAACATCTGGTATCGATTTAAATCTTTCTTACTCATTTGAAGCTGCTGGCCTTAATTGGAAAGCGGGCTTAGATACAACTTACTTAGACGAGTATGTTGTTCAAATTACTGGTGAACCTGTTGACTACGCAGGTGTTATTACGTCAGGCTCTGGTGGTTATGCAGATCTTAAATCAAACCTAACAATTAATGTTGCTGGTGATAACTGGGATGCTCAGTACCAAGCTCGTTATATTGCTGGTATGGATAGTTTTGCATGTATCGGTGATGAAGATTCATGTTATGCGCCTACAACACCAACGGTTATTTACCATGATATCAGTGGTTCATACCTTATCAATGACTCAATTACACTTTCTGCAGGTGTAAATAACTTATTTGATAAACAACCACCATATTACACTGGTAACAATGACTCAAACACTGACCCGTACACATATGATGTATTAGGTCGTCGTTTCCACGCTGGTATTAACGTTAAGTTCTAATCTAGTTTGAAATGATTACTAAGGCCCCGTTTTTACTGGGCCTTTTTTATTGTCTGTAAGCCTATCAACGCGTAAACTAAGGGAGCATTATTAAAAAACGAGGTGATATTGCTTAAACAAGACGAAAACTTATCTTTTATTATTGAGCCTGAGCTTAAACCACGCACAGAGCAACGACTCGACCTGTATTTCTCCATTCCGAATGAAATGAGTGTAAATCCACAAACACTGAGCGAAGAATCATTCTTTAACAACAATTTTAAATCGCACCTTGCGTATAACGCTAACAACATTCACTTACCCTTAGTAAGAAGCCGTTTTGTTAGTAAAAACAAAGGTGAACAGCAAGATTATCGGCAAAACTTAAACTTATATTGTTATCAAGTGCGACTCGCGCTTAATGCCGATATTAAAGACACCCTAAAGCACCAAGAAGCTGAAGAGTTTTACCCTGCAGCCATTGAGTTGTGCGAGCAAACCAAAGGTTTGTTGAAAAAACTAAGACGCTACACCCCAGATGACGAAAAGCTCCTGCCATTTTATAAAAACGCCGATAACTACTTAAGCTGGCATGTAGAGCAGTCATTTCTGAAACTATTGGATGAAGGGCCGCGCAGTAGTGATTTTGCAAAAGAGCGCAGTGATTTATTAGAGTTCTGCAAAGCTGAAAACAGTTATCGTGATGAGCAAGAATATAATTCGCAATCAACACTCGAAGATGCCAACCGTATCACTAATAAAATGCGCCTGTTACAACGTTTAATTGAGCATGGGGTGGTACTTAATCGCACTACACGGCATTTAAACAGTTATTTAAAGCGCATGGTTAAGGGTACAGTGACCGCAGTGATCATGGCCTTTGTGATGTTGGTTGTGTTAAATGCTCGCTCAAACTTTACCGAAGTAACAGCAACCTTGATTTTGATCTTGGGTGTTATTTATGGACTTCGTGAAATATTTAAAGAAGACATCACACGCGTGATCTGGCGAGCTATCGTAAGAGGGCGACCAAAATGGCGGTTTCAGTTTAAAAACAGCATAACCAAAGACAAAATTGCCAGCCAATACATTTGGCTTGAATACACCAGTTTTAAACGCCTGCCTAAAGTGGTAAGAAGAATTTTTTCAAAGCGCCGACATCAAAATAAACAGGCTGCTCAGTGGCTGCATTTTGCAAGCGAAACACAAGTTAACGCGAAAGAGTTTTTACCAGGCTACGATACTTTGCAACAAACCATGCAATTTAGCTTGGCGCCGTTTGCTCGCTATTTAAAGCGGGGTGAAGGTAAGCTCTATCATCTAGATAGTAATAAAATCTCTAAGAAAGCCGTAGAGAGGCGTTATCAGTTAAATGTGGTATTAGTGTTTACACAAAGCGAAGATGAAACTTTGTATCAGCGTTACAAGATTACGTTAAATCGCAGCAAAATTGTTAATATTGAGCGTATTTACTCACAAACTGACATTTTGAAAGATGAAAGATGAAAGATGAAAGGGTGGCCTCGGCCACCCTTTTCGGTTTATTTAGCGTCTAAACCTGTTTTGCTATAAAGCGATACTTTGTCTGACACTAGGGTAATTTCGATATTTTTATCTTTGTTACCCCAAATACAGTTGGTGTGTAATGTCTTTTCTTCACACTTATCTGCTGAACCTAAGATAGCTTCAACCTCAGTTTTATCCATGCCAATTTTAATTTTTTCGTAGTTCTCTAAATTTACTTTTGAGCAACCCGCTAAAGTAAGTGTTGCAGCCGCTGCTGCAATTGCCATATATTTTTTCATAACTGTATCCATTAATGGTTGTAGCGTCTTATTTGCACGATCATACCCATACGTGGGTGATCAAAATAATGTATCTCGTTACTTATCACACGTTTAAATTGTGAAAAACGTGCTTTTTCGTAATCACCGTTTTCTAGGCGCTGACTAATATCAAAATCTGCGTTTATAAATAGGTAGTGACGAACATAAATTTTCATTAAACCATCAAATTCCCACTTTGGCACATTTTGCAGCTGGTCGGGAATATAGCGCTCAGTAGGGCCCACTAGGCTTATAAAGTCGTTATTTTCATTCTCTACTGGGGTTGAGTGTTTTGCTAAGTGTTCACCGGAAAATAAACGGATACTGGGTGCGTTTCTTTCACTCATTTCAGGAAAACGCCAGCCAGTGTGCAAAATAGGGGTTAAGCCTTTTCTATCAAGCTGATTTTTTTGCTCAACAAATTGTAATTGTTCTGGCGCCATTAAGTAAATGTCGTCAGTGTCTTCACGGGGCTCAACAACGGGTGTAACAGGCAGTTGATTATAGCTTGCTAAAAAATCAACACTGTCGTCACATACATTAGAGTGAGGGTTGCTATTCACTAAAGAATCGGTAAACGAATTTGAGCGAAAGCGGCTATCACCCTCAATACACGCTTGCTTCGCTTGTGCTGTGTATGCAGGAGATAATAAATCTTTGCTACGCTTAGCCTTGATCTCATCGTGTTTTAAACTGAAATCTTCCTGTAAATAAGGGGCTGGGCGCTGTTTATAAATAAGAACTTCTATTTCGAACCAACGTGTTGCAAATGACGAGCTTGTATATAAGCAACAAAGCAGTAGTAAACTATTTCTAAACAACATTAATGGCTAACCTTTTTTTCGAAATCTGCAATCATTGCAGTGACCATTTTTAAGCGTTCGCGAGCGTTGGCTTCGCTAATTGCAAAGCGCAGTTTGTTTGCGCCATCCATTTTATACACCTGTGGTGCACTTTGTATCAAACCTATAATGAAGCTAGGGTTAACCTTTGTATGCTGGCTAAACTCAAAATAACCGCCTTTCGGGTTTGCTTCAATCTTCTTAATGCCAATATTACTTGCTTGCAGTTTTAATTGCTGCAAGCTGAATAAGTTTTTCGTGGCGTCAGGTAGTAGACCAAAACGGTCAATCAGCTCTACCTGTAACTCGTCCATATCATTGAGGTTAGCACAGCTTGCAATGCGTTTATAGATTCCTAAACGTACGTTTACATCATGAATGTAATCATCAGGTAATAACGCTGGCAGCTTTAAGTCAACTTCAGTTTGTTGACCTAATAAGTTCTCAAGGGTTGGCTCTTTACCTTCTTTGAGGGAGTTAACCGCTTGCTCAAGCATTTCCATATACAAACTAAAGCCAATGGTTTGCATTTGACCTGATTGATCATCACCAAGCAGCTCGCCAGCACCACGAATTTCTAAGTCATGGGTTGCGAGCGCAAAGCCTGCACCCAGGTCTTCCAGTGATTCAATCGCTTCGAGGCGTTTAACCGCATCTTTACTCAGTGATTTAGGGTTACCAGTCAGTAGGTAGGCATACGCTTGGTGATGGCTTCTTCCAACACGACCACGCAACTGATGCAGCTGTGCCAGACCGAGTTTATCTGCTCTATCCATAATAATGGTGTTGGCAGTGGGTACATCGATACCGGTTTCGATGATGGTGGTACACACAATTACGTTATATTTTTGGTGATAAAAATCACTCATAATTTGTTCAAGCTCGCGCTCTCGCATTTGACCATGTGCCGTTGTTACGCTGGCTTCAGGTACCCATTCGCTAATTTCTTCAGCAACTCGGTCTATGGTTTCAACATTATTATGTAAGAAATACACCTGACCACCGCGTTTAATCTCACGCAGAATTGCTTCGCGAATTAGTTCAGCATCTCTTTGTCTAACAAAGGTTTTAACCGCTAAACGTTTTGCAGGCGGTGTGGCAATAATTGACAGGTCACGCATACCGCTCATTGCCATGTTTAATGTACGTGGGATAGGGGTTGCTGTGAGCGTTAAAATATCGACATCGGCACGTAATGCTTTGATTTTTTCTTTTTGACGCACCCCAAAACGGTGCTCTTCGTCAACAATCAATAAGCCCAAATCTTTAAATTGAATATCTTGTTGAATAAGCTTGTGAGTACCAATCACGATATCTAATTTACCCTCAGCCATTTTATCTAGGGTGTCTTTTTGCTCTTTGGTTGAGTTAAAACGCGATAAAACGCCAACCTCAATTGGTAAATCGGCAAAGCGGTCTTTAAAGTTTTCATAATGTTGCTGTGCAAGCAGTGTGGTGGGTACAAGTACCGCAACTTGCTTGTTATCATTCACGGCCACAAAGGCTGCGCGCATTGCCACTTCAGTTTTACCAAAGCCAACGTCACCACATACTAAACGGTCCATCGCTTGCTTACTTTGCATATCACCGAGCACAGACTCAATGGCGTTGCGTTGATCGTCAGTTTCTTCAAATGGGAAGCTGTCACTAAACTGACGATAAGCACTGCCATCAAGCTTAAATTTATTGCCAGGCTTTGCTTGGCGTTTAGCGTAAATATCTAAGAGTTCAGCAGCCACATCACGCACTTTTTCGGCGGCACGTTTCTTGGCTTTTTCCCACGCATCAGAGCCTAACTTATGGAGCGGGGCAGAGGCTTCTTCGCCACCTGAATAGCGGCTCAGCATATGTAACGCAGAAACAGGCACGTATAGTTTTGCCTCGTTAGCGTAGATGATCGTAACAAATTCAGTGATCACACCGGCTGCATCAATGGTTTCAAGGCCTTGATAGCGGCCTACACCGTGATCAAGGTGCACAATAGGTTGACCTTCACGTAGCTCAGCAAGGTTACGAATAAGCGCATCTTGGCTGGCTTCGTATTTGTGTTTACGGCGTCGACGTTGCGAGACCTTAATACCTAATAATTCTTGCTCTGTGATTATAGTTAAACGCGGTTTACCGTCTAACACCACACTTTGCTCAAGTGGCGAAACGATTAGGCCAACATCACTCGAACTATTGGTAAAATCGCTAAACGATTCAAATTCTTTAAGCTTTAAACCACTTGGCTTTAATAATGTGAGTAATGATTCGCGGCGGCCATCTGATTCAACCGAGAGCAGCACACGACCTTTTTGTTTCTTCTCACTGGCAACATAGTCAATTAAACCTTGGTACGGTTCATGTAACTTATGATCAATACGAACATTTGGCAGCTCTTTACTAGCCAGGTTTGTATGACCCGCTTTGGTGCCTAATTTTGCTTGTGATAAACGAATGCGCGCGTATTTACCAAATTCACCAAATAGCTCATTAACACTTTGATACAGCTTTACAGGTTCAAGCAAAGGTCTGAGCGGATCAACACGGCGGTTTTCATAGCGTACATTCACATCATGCCAAAACTGATCAGCAGCATGCTCAATATCGCCAAAATGCATAAAGGTTGTATTACTTGGTAAGTAATCGAAGATGGTTGCCAATTCATCAAAAAACAGTGGCATGTAATATTCGATACCCGCAGGCCAGGTTCCTTTAGTCACCTGCATATAAATTGAGTCTTGCTCAGAGCTTGCGCCAAATTGTTCACGATAATTGATACGAAAACGCTCAATGTCTGAGTCGTTAGTTGGAAACTCGTGAGCTGGCAGTAACTCAATTTTGTCGACCTTTTCATCTGAGCGCTGGCTTTCAACATCAAATAAACGAATGCTGTCGAGCTCATCATCAAAAAAGTCTAAACGAAATGGGTGCGGGCTACCCATAGGGTATAAGTCAACGATAGAGCCACGAATTGCGTATTCACCATGCTCCATCACTTGTTGTACATGTAAATAGCCCGCTTGTTCTAAGTTTTCACGCAGTGTGTGGGTATCTAGGGTATCGCCCACTTTAAAGTTAAGGGTTGAACCATAAATAAACGAAGCAGGGGCAGTACGCAGCATCAAGGTCGACACTGGCACGATTAATACACTTTGTTGTTCTTTTTTTAAGGTATTTAACGTGGCTAAGCGCGCAGAAATAATATCTTGATGGGGCGAAAAATGATCATAAGGGAGTGTTTCCCAGTCAGGGAAGACCATGACTGGGTTTTCGGGCAACAGAAATTCGAGTTCAGTTTCAAGGCGTAGGGCGCTTGGCGTATCAGGGGTGACAATCACAACCAGCTCGTTGTGTTGTTTTACACCTTCTGCGATGGCGATGCTAAGCCCGCTACCGGTAAGTTGTCCCCATTGAATTTTATCTTTTTCAGATTTTACCCAAGGCAATGCTGCCCATTGCGCAAACGCCATTTACTACTCCTTTAAACTGTTTTTACTGCTTAGTCTCGATAAATCTTGGTTAAGTCCTGATAGTGATCGATGCGACGATCACGAAGGTAAGGCCAAATTCGACGTATGTTTTCACTACGCGCTTGGTCTAATTCAACAACTAGTAATTGCTCATCGCTGTTGTTCGCTTCGGCTAAGATTTCACCTTGAGGGCCCGCGATAAACGAGTTCCCCCAGAACTGAATACCTTCACTTTGACCACTTGGATCACTTTCGTGACCAACACGGTTACAGCTGATCACAGGTACGCCGTTGGCAACTGCATGAGCGCGTTGCGAAATAACCCAGGCGTCTTTTTGACGTGTTTGCTCGTCTTTTTCATCACGCGGGTCCCAACCAATGGCTGTTGGGTAAATTAAAATTTCAGCACCGGCCATTGCCATTAAGCGTGCAGCCTCTGGGAACCATTGATCCCAACACACTAGTACACCAAGTTTACCGACAGAGGTTTGAATAGGCTCAAAACCTAAATCACCCGGTGTGAAGTAAAACTTCTCGTAAAAGCCTGGGTCATCAGGAATATGCATTTTACGGTATTTACCGGCAATGCTGCCGTCAGTTTCAAGTACCACAGCGGTATTGTGATAAAGTCCTGTAGCGCGCTTTTCGAATAATGATGACACGATCACCACATTAAGTTCTTTAGCAAGTGCACCTAAGGTGTCTGTGCTTGGGCCCGGGATTGTTTCTGCTAAATCAAAAACGTCTACATCTTCGGTTTGGCAAAAATATAAGCTACGGTGTAGCTCTTGAAGAACAATAAGCTTAGCGCCTTGGCTTGCTGCATCACGAATACCAGCAATTGATTTTGCCATATTGTCTTGAGCATTATCGGTGTTTGATTGCTGAACAAGAGCAACCTTTAAATGCGTTGGTTTAGTCATTGTTTGTTCCTGCTAAAAAGCCGCGCGGTAATTGCATTGTAATACAGTGTAAGCTGCCAAATTGGTGAATAATTGGCACACAATTAATACCCACTACAGTGTGATCTGGGTATGCTTTGGCAACCTGACCAAGCGCATGTTGGTCGTTTTCGTCACCATAAATTGGTACTAAAACGGTTTCATTGATAATTAAATAATTAGCGTATGTGGCAGGTAGTCTGTCACCATCTTCATCGAACACTGCTTTTGGCCAAGGTAAGGCAATCAGCGTGTAGTTTTCACCCTCTGCTGTTTTAAATGATTGCAGTTGTTTTTCCATTGCATCAAGGGCTGCAAAGTGCTCATCATTTTTATCGTCGCACTTAACATAAACAAGCGTGTTGTTTGGGGCAAAACGTACCAGCGTATCAATATGGCTGTCGGTATCATCACCTGCAAGGTAACCATGATCAACCCAAAGAAACGACGTAGCACCCAGTTGCTCAACCAGCGTTTGTTCTATATCTGCTTTTGTGAGTTCTGGGTTACGATTTGGGTTTAATAAGCACTCGCTGGTTGTGAGTAGCACGCCCTGTTCATTGATCTCGACGCCACCGCCTTCAAGAACCAGATCACTTTGCTGATAGCCATTTTTAGAATTAGCGACTTGTTTTACAAGTACTTGATTAATTTGGTTATCAAG
This sequence comes from Pseudoalteromonas sp. PA2MD11, assembly GCF_017808125.1. Lineage (NCBI taxonomy): Bacteria > Pseudomonadati > Pseudomonadota > Gammaproteobacteria > Alteromonadales > Pseudoalteromonadaceae > Pseudoalteromonas > Pseudoalteromonas sp. PA2MD11. The sequence goes on along the minus strand of NZ_JADKNF010000021.1, from coordinate 27,539 downwards.
ATCACTTGCAAACTTATTGCCCCACCCATTAAAAATAAAATCCATTACTTTCAATTGAGTTGCGTCATCAATATTTGCACAGGTCAATGGGCCATGGTCACGTGCCCAAGTATCGTTACACGGTGTCACCACAAAGTGAATGCGATTAGCATCAACCTCTGCATTTGCAAGTAAAGCTGCGATATGTACTTTGAGAGCATTATCATGAGCTACAATGACAACATCTTGTTGTTGGCTTATTGCTTGGCAAAGTGCTACATACACAGGCTCAACAGCGGTTAAATTTGCTGCCCAATCTGTGTCTTGATGAGGCCAAGTGAGCATAACGGCATCTTGCTCAGCCCATTCAGGTAAAAGTCTAAATTTCATGAAGGTATTAAACAAACTAAGGTGGGGCTAGTTTAGCATTTTAGCCATAGATGTCAGCTTTTTGTGCGCGATAAAGCGTGATTTTTAACTGTCTTGCTGATTGTTTTCTTGCTGACGTTTTTTAAGTTGGCGTGTTTGTGCGTGCAGGGCTGCTCTTACGACTAAATCTTGGTCAGCATCGCGAATGGCAGTAAACAATAATGTGTATTGGTATTTATCATCATCGCATTTTTCAATGGCCACTAATTCGGTATAGCAATAAATGGCAGATGCTTCGTGCTGCAAGAACAACTTAGTACGAAATGTTTGCCCTAATTCATACACATCAGCTGAGGTAAGTTTTACACCGCCACCGCCATAACTATCGCAATAGTTTGCGTTATCGTCAGGCTGCTCTGAGGCTAAGATGTGACTCATGATTAAATCAATTTTACGAGACTGCGCCTGTAAAAAGGCCGCGAGTTCTTGTGCAACATCACCTAGGTTACGAAGTGGTCGTAAGCTTGTTTGTTCAAGTTCGTTTACTTCGTTGGCAAGTTTAAATAGGGCAGGGATATCCGCTTCGAGCTCAGCATTGGTTTTTGGCACAGCACTTGGTTCAACCGCATATAAATTGACACGGTTGCTCTCGTTGATTTGAAAATACTGTTCAAATTCGGCTAATTTTTGATTATTCATGCTGTACTCCACACATCTTTCCTTAATACTAGCGTTCGAAGCAGTAAATTGCTAGTAATCAAATAATCAAAAAAAAGGGCAAACTCATTGTTTGCCCTTCATTTTTTACAGGTTACCCTCTTGGGTTTTGACATGTTCTTGTTGATGATGTTCTGCTATTTCATCAGCAAGCTCTTGTCTTGAACGTTTTTCAGTTAACTTACGCGCCGTTAACCAATAGAAGAATAGCGGCACAAAGAATACAGCAAGGAATGTCGCTGCCATCATACCGCCCATTACACCGGTACCAACACTGTGACGGGCACCTGCACCTGCGCCAGAGCTAAGTACTAAAGGTACTACGCCTAAAATGAATGCAAGCGAAGTCATAATAATTGGTCTAAAACGTAAACGTGCTGCCTCAAGAGCAGCCGTACTTGCGCTCCAGCCTTGTTGATGTTTCATCAAGGCGTATTCAACAATAAGAATCGCGTTCTTACTGGCAAGACCAAGTAGTGTTACCAGACCAATTTGGAAATACACATCATTTGTCATGCCAACAACCCAAACTGCTATAAGCGCACCAAAGGTACCAAATGGCAGAGCAAGCATCACAGACAGTGGTAGTGACCAACGCTCATACAGGGCTGCTAGAATCAAAAATACCATGATCACAGCAAGGCCTAAGGCAATTCCTGTGGTGCCTGAACTGCGTTTCTCTTGGAATGCAGAGCCTGTCCACTCGTAGGTCATATTAGGTGGTAATACTGCTTGTGCAATACGTTCAACTTCAGCAATAGCTTGACCTGAGCTGTAACCCGGCGCTGCATTACCCATCAGTTTAACAGCAGGTAAGTTGTTATAACGATTTAGGTTTTCTGGGCCACGGCTATACTCGATAGTGGTAAAGGCTGAAAGCGGCACCATAGTACCTTGATTGTTTTTAACATAGATACGGCCAATGTCATCAGGCTTCATTCTAAATTCAGCCTCTGCAGACATTAGTACTTGCCATGCGCGACCAAATTTATTGAAGTCGTTAACGTAATAAGTACCTAAGTTACCTGCAAGGGCAGTGAACGCATCATCAATCTCTACACCCATTGCACGTGCTTGTTCACGGTCAACATCAACACGTAGCTGAGGTGCATCAGGGCGCCAAAGTGTTTGCAGGCCACTGATAATAGGGCTCTTTTGTGCTTCAGCTGTCATCAACTGCATTGCATGTTGAAGTTTGTCTGGGTCGCTATCACCTTTGTTTTGAATGTAAAATTCAAAGCCACCTGTGTTACCTAAACCAAAAATAGCCGGAGGATTAAAGGCAAGAACGAGCGCCTCTTTAATACCTGCTGTTTTCATGAAGAGCTCTTGCACCAGCGCCTTGGTATCAACTTCACGCTCATCCCAATGCTTTTGAGTCACGAATAAGGTTGCAGCGCTGTTTTTGTAACCACCGCCAATAAAGTCAAAACCGGTAAACGCCACAACGTTTTCGTTTGCTGGGTTTGATTGCACGGCCTCAACAACCTGTTGTGTTACTTGCTCTGTGCGCTCAAGTGATGAACCGTCAGGTAAGAAAATTGCTGAGATGTAATAACCTTGGTCTTCATCTGGCACAAGTGAACCTGGGGTGTTTTGCCAAAGGCCAATTGTTGCTGCAATCATACCTGTCATTAAGATAAGACCTAACAGACCGCGGCGCACCATAAAGCCAACAGCACCGACATAACGGCCGGTGATCTTGGTAAACATGTCGTTAAACCATAAGAAGAAGCGGGCAGTTTGCTTGTGTTCTTGCTTTAAAATAAGTACACAAAGCGCAGGTGTCATGGTTAATGCAACGACACCGGATAAACTTACAGCAATCGAAATAGTAATAGCGAACTGGCGGAATAGCTCACCGGTTAAGCCACCTAAAAACGCAATTGGCACAAACACTGAACAAAGTACTAAAACAATGGCGACTACAGGGCCGCTTACTTCGCCCATCGCTTTAACAGCGGCGTCTCTGGCACCTAGGCCTTCTTCGTGCATGATACGCTCAACGTTTTCAAGTACCACGATGGCATCATCAACAACAATACCAATCGACAGCACCATACCGAATAAGGTGAGTGAGTTAATTGAGTAACCCAGCATATACATGCCGGCAAATGTGCCCAGTAGTGATACTGGCACTGCAAGGGTTGGAATAAGCGTTGCGCGCCAGTTTTGTAAGAATAAATACACCACTAAGAATACCAATACCATGGCTTCAAGTAGTGTTTTTACAACTTCACGGATTGATACTTCAACAAAGCGGGTTGTGTCGTATGACGTTAAATGAGCAAGGCCGGTAGGGAACTGGCTTTTCATTTCTTCAATAACACTGTTTACTTCTTCAGCTACATCAAGAGCGTTTGCTCCTGGTTGCAAGAAGATACCTAACAGTACCGCTTCTTTACCGTTAATCGTTCCTTTGAAGTTATAGTCTTTTGAGCCGAGCTCAACGCGGGCTACGTCTTTTAAGCGTAAGCTACTGCCGTCTGTGTTTGAACGAATAATGATATTTTCAAATTGCTCAGGCTCAGACAAACGCCCTTGTGCAGTTACACTGTAAACCAGCTCTTGAGGAGATTGTGTCGTAGGCGTCGCACCAATTTTACCTGCCGCGTATTGCGAGTTTTGTACGCGAATTGCTCCTGCAATTTCTTCAACAGTGACACCTAATTGGCTCATCACATCAGGGCGCAACCAAATACGCATTGCGTAATCTTTGGCACCAAAAATTTGTACACTGGTAGTGCCAGGAATGCGTTTAACACGGTCAAGTACGTTCATAGTGACATAGTTTGATGTCCATAAACTCGAACGTGTTCCATCTGGTGAGTAAAAGGCATGAACTTGTAAAAAGCTAGAAGAACCTTTTTGAACCACCACACCTTGGCGGCGTGTTTCTTCAGGTAAACGGGCTTCAACCTGTTTAACACGGTTGTTTACGTTTACAGCTGCTTGGTCAACATCAGTGCCAATTTCAAAAGTAACTTCGATGGTGGTTGAACCTGCACTGGTTGACGTTGAAGACATATACATCATGCCTTCAACACCGGTAATGGCATTTTCAATCGGTGTCGCAACCGTTTGCTCAAGCACATCGGCAGATGCACCCGGGTAGGCTGCGGTTACTTGTACAACCGGTGGGGCTATTTCAGGATATTGCGCCACAGGTAAGCTGCGCATCGCAGCGAGGCCGGCAAGCACAATAACAATAGATATAACAAACGCAAAAATGGGTCTGTCTATAAAGTAACGAGAAAACATAAGACTCCCTGTGCTTATTCTGCGTGGCTTGGGTTAGCGGCAGGTTGGCCAACATTGACTGGCATACCCGGGAAGAAAATACGTGCCATGCCATCAACAATAACTTGGTCGCCTTCTTTTAAACCACTGCGAATTAACCAAAAGTTTTGGTATTGCTCGTTTTCTGGTTTTTTGATCCATTCACCTACAGTAACAGGGGCAGGTAAAGCGACATCCATACCTTGCTCGTTTTTACTTACTACATAAACAAACTTACCAGTGCCGTTATCAAGTACTGCACGTTGCGGAACGATGAAAGCGTTTTTGCGTACTGCACCACTTAACTCAACGCGCACGAATTGGCCCGGGCGAAGTTGAAAATCAGGGTTAGGAATAATTGCCTGAAACTCACTGGTACCTGTGTTTGGATTAATACGCACATCAGAGAAGTTAACTTCACCGGTTTGTCCGTATAAAGAGCCGTCTTGAAGTTTAATTTGTGTTTTCCAGTGGCCTTGCTCAGGTAATGTTAGTGAGCCATTTTTAACATCTTGACGCATTTGTAGTTGTTCGCGCTCAGATAAGCCAAAGCGAATACGAATAGGGTCGAACTGAGTCATTTGAGTCAGTAATAAATCTGGTCCAGAAACATAGGTTCCTTCAGAAACAAACTCACGTCCCATTACACCTGCTACAGGGGCTTTTACTTGCGCATATTCAAGGTTTAGTTGCGCTTCTTTTAAGGCAACTTTTGCAGCGGCTAAATCAGTTTTAGCAATATCATTGGCTGAGCTTGCGTTATCGTAATCACGTTGTGAAACAGACTTTTCGGCACGTAGTTTAGCTAATCGTTTAACGTCACGATCAGCTTGAACAAGCGCTGCTTTTGCACCATCAAGTGCTGCTTGCGCACGATCAACCGCAAGTTGATAAGGTTCAAGGTCAATTGTAAACAGTGATTGGCCTTGCTCTACACGCTGACCTTCTTCAAAGTTGCGTGATTCAAGAATACCGGTAACACGGGCACGAACTTCAACTTCTTTAGAACCAGACAACGTCGCTGGCAGCTCAATAGTGAAAGGTGCATCGTGAGTTTCCATTGTCATAGTCGCGACAGCGGCGGGGTGCATTTGACCCTGTTGTTGCTGTGGCGCTTCAGAACAACCTTGCAGTAGCAAAGGAGCAGAAACTAATAACAACGCAGATAATGATAATTTGGCAGGTGCGAAAGGCAGACGCATGTTTACTCCACAGTCCAATTGTTAAGTAGGTATACATAAAAAATAGTCTATCAGGATGAAAGACGTCACTATGCATTTTCAATTAGCGTTTAGTTTATACCCAAAAAAGAGAAAGGTACACCCTGTAGTTTACTTTTTTATTAGGCACAAAAAAACGCAAAGCATTTTCGCTTTGCGTTAATTTAAGGGTTTAAATCGTTTTTTACTTTTTCGTTAGTAAAGAGGCTAACTCTTCAAGGTTTTTAACAATGTAATCTGGTTGCTTTGCCAGAGGGTAAAGCGCTTTACCGGGCCTTGCGATAAACGCTGTTTGCATACCCGCTTCTTTAGCGCCTGCTACATCCCAGCCGTGAGCAGCAACCATTAAAGCTTCGTGAGGCGCTACATTTAATTGTTCAAGCAACCACTTGTAAGCGCGCAGATCGGGCTTATACACTTTAATATCTTCAACACTGTAACGGTGAGTAAAGTATTCTGTTAAGCCAGCATGTTGAAACTGTGCTTTTACACCGTTATTTGATGAATTTGTAAAGCTGACTAGTTTATAGTCTTGCTTTAATTTCGCTAATGCTGGTTTAACATCGCTATGCGCAGGTAAAGATAAAAGCGGTGGTACAATCGCTTGTTTTGCTTGCTCGTTGGTTAACGAAATTTGATTATTACTTGCCACCATCATCAGTGCTGCAACACCGATTTCACCAAAGTCATGATAATCATTCGATACCGTACTTACTAAAGAGTGGTGAAGCATTGTCGAAAACCAAAGTGGCAATAGCTGGGTATTGCCATCAAGCGCTTTAGCGACTGAGCTTTGCATTTGTTCAAGATCAAGCAAGGTTTCGTTGACATCAAACACAATTACTTTTGGTTTTGCTTGGTGTTGAGACTCTGCCATTGTGCCTCCCGAGTAAGTTAGGCTTACCAATAAAACTAGACTAAAAAATACTTTTTTAAACATGATTTAGTGCCTTAACTGCGTTAAGAACATCTAAAGGCTCTGCTCTTAGAGTGTAATCTTCATGGGCAAATGCAAATTGAATTACCCCTTGGCTATCAATAACGTAGGTTGCTGGTAATGGTAATTCGTAGCTTTCGTCACCATTGACTTTTGGAATATCTAAACCAAGTTGATCGTAAACAGGGATCAAGCGTTCATCCAAAGTGAATACCAAACCACACTTTTTAGCCAATGAGTTAGACACATCAGAAAGCACCGTATAAGCTAGCTCGTTTTGCTGTTGGGTAGACAGTGATTCATCAGGTAACTGCGGCGAAACAGCAACTAACTGTGCATTTTGATCAGCAAATGCTTGTTGCATAGTGTTAAGTGCACGTAGCTCTAAATTACAATACGGGCACCAGCCACCACGGTAAAAACTCAGCACAAGCGGGCCTTTAGTTAGCAATTCAGTCGAGCTGATTTGTTTGCCCTTGCTGTCGGGTAATTCAAATGCTGGAAACTTATCACCGACTTTTAAAGCATGTTCACTTAATTGTTCAGCAATTAGTTTTTCAGTCGTTACATCCATCAAATTTAAGATATCAGCTGGGACATTGGCTTTCTTTTGCACTTCAAAGGCGTCGATTTGGGTTTTTAAAGACATACATGCTCCAATCATTTTTTACAATTAGTAGCAAGTATAGAGTTTTAAATATTTATATATACAATACAAAACTGAAACCTAAATTCGAAAATATTGAATCAAAGCCATGTACAGTTTATGTGATTTAGAAACCTTTATTGCTATAGTTGAAAACCAAGGTGTAGTTGCCGCCGCTAAAGCTCAGGGCCTCTCACCAGCTACGGTAAGTCATCGCTTAAGTAAGTTAGAAAAAGCGTTAAGTACTGTATTGTTGTTTCGTGATAGTCGGCGAATACGCTTATCACCAGCAGGAGAGCTGTTTTATCAACGTGCTGGTGCCATTTTAGAAGCCTTGTATGATGCTGAACATCAAATTGGCGCGCGGGGCTCAGCAGTGACAGGGCTTTTAAGAGTTACTATGCCGCCTTGGGTCTTCTCAAAATTTGTGATGCCTGAGCTTGGCCACTTTGAACAGCAATATCCCGACTTAAAGCTCGATTTTATGATCACAGATCAATTCGTGAATATTGTGGATGATGCCCAAGATGTGGCTATTCGAGTTGGTCAGTTAGCAGATTCAAACCTGCTTTCTCGTAAGCTGGTTAGTAACTCTCGTATTTTGTGCGCAGCACCGAGCTATATTGAAAAATATGGGCAACCAAAATCGGTGGCTGATCTTAAAGACCATTACTGGGTGTGTTTGCCATGGCAGCGACAGCTTAAATTTAGCGAAGGCGGACAAGTCATTAATTATAATGCGAGAACGCGTTTTACTGTATCTAATTCAGATAACATGACACAGGCTGCGATTGCAGGCCATGGCATAGCGATTAAATCTTATATTGCAATTAAAGACGATTTAGCCGAAGGGCGGTTAATTGAAGTACTCCCTAATAGCCTTGTTGATGCTGACGCGCCAGTGTGGTTTTTAAAACCACAAAACAGCCTAGTGACGCGCAAAACAGAGGTTTTTTATGAGTTTATGAAATCTTTGTTTACTTAAGGTACAAAAACTTAACAAATGGCTTGTAATTAAACTGAAATCTCGTACCCTAAAGCAATAAAAATATAATAAAGGTGAGTTAAGGATGACAGAACAAACTGGGGTTATCACCGCTTTTACCGAGATATCGAGCAAGCTTAGGCGCTTTGTATCACGTATCGTCAGCCCTGATGATGTAGAAGATATTGTGCAAGAGACGTTTATAAAAAGTTATGAAGCTGATCTTAAGCAAAATATCGAATATACTCACAGTTACATGCTGAAAACGGCTAAGCATTTGGCGCTTAATCATATTGCTAAATGGGACAATAAATACAAAGAATCGTTAGATGAACAACAGCAGGTTGAGCATCACATGCGTTCAATGGCACTTGAAGATGAAGTGACTTCTAAAGAGCGTTTTTTGTTTTTTTGCCGAGTGACTAACGAATTAAGCCCTCAGGTTAAAAAATGTTTTATCTTAAAAAAAGTCTATGGCTTAAGCCAAAAGGAAATTGCAGCTAAAATGGATCTCAGCGAGAGTACTGTTGAAAAACATATAGCCAAAGGCTTATTACATGTTCACCGAGCAATGAAATCACACGACGTACAACCACAGGCATTTACCCCAACCACAGAGTTCACTGCAAAAGAGGTGAACAAATGAGTAATGTTCATCCATTTTCATCAAAAGACATGATTCAAGAGCAAGCGAGTCAATGGATCAGTGCAATTGATCGTGGCCTATCTAAAGATGAAGTAAGCCAATTACATTTGTGGGCTCACCAAAGTGCGGCTCATCAAGAGGCATTATTTGAACTTGCGACCTTATGGGATGAAATGAGTGTACTTAACGAGTTAAGTAGCTTATTTCCTTATAAAGCACCGCAAAAACAACCAGCAGTGTTTGGTATGGCAACCGCCGCAAGCTTTTTAGTGGCAATGCTGCTTGGTTCTATCATGCTTATCTATTCAAGCTATTGGCAAAGTGAAGAAAACGATTACGCCAAATTTAGCAAAATTTACCGCACCAAAGTGGGTGAGCAAGCTGAATTTGTGTTACCAGACAGCACTATTGTTCAGCTTAATACCAATACTAAACTCGAAGTTGCCTATTCAGGCGATCGCCGGCAGTTGATTTTGAGCCGCGGTGAAGGGCGCTTCAATGTTGCCAAAGATCCGAGCCGTCCGTTTACGGTTATTGCTGGTGATAAATCATTTACTGCACTTGGTACAGTGTTTAATGTGCAGCGAAATACTGCTTCAGACTTAGAACTAGTGGTGACTGAGGGCAAGGTGATGATTGCTGATCCGAGTACGCAGGTTGATGCTCGCGACTTTAATCGTTTAAAAGATGCCTCAGATAACAGTGCAGATATTAAAGCACTTCGCGCTAATGTTGTTGTATCTGGTGAGAAAGCACTAATAAAACAAAGTAAAACTGAGCCAATTAAACAGTTATCGGTTGATGACGTACAACGTGATTTGGCATGGCAACAAGAAATGCTGATTTTTAATGGCGAGTCTTTAGGCGAAGCACTGCAAGAGGTAAGTCGTTATACTGCCACACGTTTTGAATTAAATGATCCTGAACTTGCCTCTTTAAAAGTGGCTGGTGTTTTTAAAACTGGCGACATTAAAGGTTTGCTTGATTCTTTACAGGCCAACTTAGGTGTAGAACATCAACGTTTAGGTGAACATCGTGTTAGCTTAACTATCGCTGCAAAAGGTTAGTTCTGCCCATGAGAATACGCCAATGTAATGATGTTAATTGTGCGCCACCTTCTCGTCACAAAAAATTAATTAAAAAAAAGTTAAATTTACATAGCGGATTTTTCTTCCTCACTTGTTTGTTTAAATTGCGCAGTAAGCAATTGCCGTTGTTACCTGCCTCTTTTGTGATTTATGGCCTCACAGCAGGCCAAATAGCAATAGCGGCTGAAAAACAGATGCTGCAATTTGACATCAAAGCGCAACGAGCTGATTTGGCGTTAATCGAATTTGCAAAGCAAACCGAACAAACAGTCATTTTTTCTTTCGAATTAGCAAAGCAATATCAAGCGCAATCTGTGTTTGGCTTTTACACCAAACTTGATGCACTGAATGCGATGCTAGAAGGCACTGAGCTCGATGCGGTTGTTGATCAACAAGGCTTGCTGAGTATAAAACTCAAACAAGTAGATAGGATAGATAATAACATGATCAAAGTATCAGGGGTCAGCGCTGCAGTCGTGCCATTACTGCTTGCCGCCAATACGCAAGCGTTAGCAGAAGATCAATCAGCAGAACAAAACATCGAAAAAATTGCCGTTGTCGGTAGCCGTGTAGCAGGACGCTCGGTTGAAGATTTACCGGTTCCGGTTGATATTTTAAGTGCCGAAGCACTCGAGAATACAGGTCAAACAGAAGTAGGCCGTATGCTTCAGGCTATTGCACCGTCTTTTAACTTTTCAAGCTCGTCTATCAGTGATGGTACTGATGCACTTCGCCCTGCAACATTACGTGGCTTAGGGCCTGATCAAACCTTAGTTCTTATCAATGGTAAACGCCGCCACCAAGCGAGCCTTATTCACATTAATACGTCAGTTGGTCGTGGTACGGCGGGTACCGACATGAACGCTATTCCTGCTGCTGCAATCAAACGTATTGAAGTATTACGTGATGGTGCTGCTGCGCAATATGGTTCAGATGCCATTGCAGGTGTCATTAATATCGTATTAAAAGACGCTGAAGAGGGCGGTAAAGCGGCTATTAATTACGGTGAGTATTCAGAGGGCGATGGCGAAACTGTAACTGTTGATTTCAACAAAGGTTTTGCTTTAGGTGATGAAGGTTATTTGAATACTACTATCAACTACCGTGACCGTGCGCCGACAAACCGTGCTGGCCTTCATGGCTCATGTCAATTTTACGGCTGTACTGAACTTGATGATGGTACGCTTTTAGCGGGCGACCCACGTGAGTTAACAGCACCTCGTGATACGTTTAGAATTGGTGATGCAGATTCACAGCAATTTGCTCTAACCGTTAATACAGGCTATGAGCTTGCTGGTGGTGAGCTATATGGCTTTATCACTTATTCAAATCGTGAAAACGAATCAGCAGCGTTTTTCCGTCATAACGCTAATGCTAATGGTAACCCTGTATTACAAGATGGTGATGCAACCATTCCTATGGGTTTCTTACCAAAAATTAATACTGTAATTGATGACGTGTCTTATAACTTTGGTTATAAAAAATCGTTCGATAATGACTCAAGCATTGATTTATCGTACACCTACGGTGAAAACAGCATTGATTACACAACTAGTGACACTATCAATGGCTCTTACGCTAACTACCTTCGCTATGATCAAGGTTTAACGGCTGATGAAATTCGTGCCACTATCCCGCGTTCAGCGTATGCATATGGCCTTGAATTATCACTGCAAACTTTAAACCTTGATTACACTAAAGATTACGATAACTTCTCATTAGCACTAGGTGCTGAGCTTCGTACTGATGAGTTCCGTATTCTTGAAGGTAGCGAATACGCATACCGTGATTACGATACAGTTGATGGTGTGAGCATCTATTCTGGCTTGAATGGCGGGGTTGGTAGTGTTGACGCTGCAAGCGGCACGCAAGGTTTTGGTGGTTCAGATCCGGCATCATCAGTTGATGAGTCGCGCGATGTGATCTCATTCTATATGGATGCAGAAACCTATGTTATCGATGATGTAATTATTTCAGGTGCGGTACGTTATGATAACTACAAAGGTTTTGGTGACACAGTTAACTTTAAGTTAGCAGGTAACTGGTCTGTCACTGAAGATGTGTCTCTACGTGGTGCATTAAGCACAGGTTTTAGAGCACCTTCTATGCAACAACTTTACTTTAATAACGTAAGTACACAGTTTGTTGTAGGCGATGACGGCAGCTTAGTGGCTGAGCAAGTAGGTACGTTTAGAAACGACAGTACCTTAGCGCAATCAATTGGTATTCCTCAGCTAAAAGAAGAGAAATCACAAAACCGTAGTTTAGGTATTGTGTATAACGTAACCGACAATATCAATTTAACCATTGATTACTACTCGATTGATATCGACGACCGTATCGTTATTTCTAACCGTTTAGGTAAAGGTTTATCAGATACGCTAGATGCTGCACTTGAAAGCTCAGGCGCAGGTGCGGGTCAGTTCTTCTTAAATGGTGCAGACACAGAAACAGAAGGTGTTGATTTAGTTGCCACATGGAACACAGAAGGTCTTGGCGGTACGCTAGATTTCACCTTTGCTGCTAACTTCACTAAAACAGATGTAGTTGATTTATTTACGCCATCAGGTAGTGGCCTTGAGACTATTCCGGTAGAAGATGTGTTTTCTGCTCAAGAAACATCAATTATTGAAGAATGGCAACCAGAAGACCGCATTAACTTAAGTGCGCTTTACCGTTTAGAAGATTGGACTGTAAACCTATCTCTAAACCGTTACGGCGAATACACAGTTGAAGATGGTGGCCGTCAAACATACGGTGCTGAAATCTTAACTGATGTTAAAGTTAACTACTTCTTTAACGAAAACCTGTCATTTAACATTGGTGCAAATAACTTATTTGATGTTTACCCAGATAAGAACACCATTGGTAATTCACGCTCGGGTAAGATTGTTGATGCTAGCGGCAACACAATTGTTTCAAGCCCTGGTGTATTCACTTACTCACGTCGTTCAGCACCATTTGGTTTTAACGGTGCGTACTACTACGTAGGTGCAGAGTACAAGTTCTAAACTCCCTTTAGATTCCTTTATTATTTAACTTGCAAAGGGCCGTTAGGCCCTTTTTTAGTGCAGTCATAAAAACTTCACTTTTTTTATTAACATAAATCCCTAATAATGTCTGGACTAGACCAGATTTAGGCGATATTAAAAATGAATGAATACTTACTGTTAACTCCTGGCCCATTAACAACATCGGATACTGTAAAACAAGCGATGTTAAAGGATTGGTGTACATGGGATGACGATTATAACTTAGGTGTTGTACAGGCTATTCGTAGCAAACTTGTAACTTTATCCACTAAAAGCAATGACTATACGTGCACATTAATGCAGGGCAGTGGCACTGCGAGTGTAGAAAGTGCTTTAGGTAGTTTAGTCGCAAATGAACATAAGTTATTAATAATAAACAATGGCGCATATGGTAAACGGATGGCAGAAATTGCCCAGTATTTAGGCATTGACCATTGTGTTTTAAATTACACTGAAACTCAGCTACCAAACTGTGACGACATTGAAAAAACACTCTTGAGCGATGAAAACATTAGTCATGTTGCAATGGTGCACTGCGAAACGACGACTGGCATGCTAAACCCAGCAAAGCAAGTTGGCGAACTATTATCACGCCATAACAAAGTGTATATTTTAGACGCTATGAGCAGCTTTGGTGGCGTACCGTTTGACTTAGCAGATTGGCACATTGATGTAATGATAAGCTCATCTAATAAGTGTATTCAAGGTGTTCCAGGTTTTGGTTTTGTTATTTGCAAACGTGACTTAATTGAAGACTCTCAGGGAGTTGCACGTTCGTTGTCACTTGATTTACATGCACAGTGGCAGTGTATGGAGAACAACCAAGGTAAATGGCGTTTCACATCTCCTACACATGTTGTACGCGCATTTCATCAAGCTCTTATTGAATTAGAACAAGAGGGGGGTGTTGCAGCACGTCATAAGCGTTATAAAAACAATCAGCAACTCTTAGTGACTGCGATGAGAGATTTAGGTTTTGAAACACTCTTAGATGAGAGCTTACATTCACCGATTATCACCTCATTTTACTCTCCAACAGCAAGTGGGTATGACTTTAAAGAGTTTTATTTGTTGCTTAAAAACCAAGGGTTTGTGATTTACCCAGGTAAGGCGTCAGATGCTGATTGCTTTAGAATTGGCAATATTGGTCATGTGTTCGAAAACGATATTACACGTTTAATTAAAGCAATATCAAACAGCAGATATTGGTTATAAAGAATGTTCACCCGTGTAAAGGCTTTGTTTAACAAAGCCTTTTTTCATTTATTGCCTTAGTGACCTTCGACAGTCATTTCAATGGCATTATGCAACCAATACTCAATATTGTAATCCACTAAACTTCCTAATTCATCAAAGCGTTTACGAATAACTTTTAAACAGGGAGTACCACTATTTTTTTGCAATACCTGTGCTACATCGTCAGGAAGGACAGTCACACTAATTGCGCACTGCTCATTGACTACATTTGTTGCGTATTGATTTGCCATTATTTGTGTTATCGAGCCATTTAGGTTGTGCTCAGCAAGGCCATCAAAACGCGCAGCATCACAAAAAATATCTTCAAACATCACTAAGCGCTCATCAAGGCTGCGGGCACGTTGCAAATGGTGCAAAGTTGATGCAGAAAATTCTGCTTTTAAATCATGATTGCTAATTTCTTGATGGCTCATCACTTGGGTATCAGCAACAAAGCCTTGTTGTTTTGCCAGTTCATAAAAGTTTACTTTAGTGGCAGGGTTCCACTTAAGTTTTGTTGGCGTTACAAACCAACCACGGCGCGTTTGGCTATAGATCAATCCTTCAGCTTCTAAACGAAGTAGTGCCTCACGGACTGTAATACGGGTCGAGTTAAATTGTTCTTGTAACAAACGCTCAGAAGGGAGCTTGTCACCCGTGTTCAGAGTCCCTTCGCTTAGTAATTGATGTATGTAATTTCTGATTTGTTGATATAAAAGCATACCGTGCCTTTTTGCTAAATACAGCTTTAGCTTAACTGATAATAAAGGGATTTATAACGTTTGATTATGAAATTAAATAGTTATCTAAGTAATCTAGCCAAAAAGAAAGTGGTTCAATATGCATATTTGGATCTTTTGCACAGTCGTCAAGTTCTCTTAATTGTAAAATTTCTTCAAAAAATGGCTGGGCTGCAAATTGATTAGCTTGTTGTAACGACAAAGGGCCACCTTGTTGTTGCAAGGTGAGTGTACTGGCAGGCGAAAGTGTTTGCTCATAATCTGCATTCTTTGCGACTAAATAGCGTTTAGCTTGAACATGTTGAGAAACCATGGAAACGACAGCATCATTAAAGTTATTTTCTTTTAAAAAAATAGCGCCAAGCTCACAGTGATTTACATATCCTTGCTTGGTCATAGTGAGATTTTGCTGCTGTGCGATTAAATGTCCAATATCATGTAAAAATGCAGCAACGACAGTATCAGCGCTTAATTTTTGCTGCAATGCAAGCCCAGCGCACTGGGCTGCATGAGAATACTGAGTACAAATTTCGTCATAGTGTTGGTAACCAAACTGCTCAAATAAATAACGGATCTGTGTAATTGTTTGTTGGTGTGTAATGGTCATCTTAAAAAAGCTCTACGATTTCATATCGACTTTTCCTGCGCTGCCTATGAGGCTGGCAAGATACGTATCTATTGGATTTACATGGGTGTTATTGTCTTCTGCTCGTTCTTTACGACGAATTGCATTACGAATTAGGTAAGCGCCGACAGTTCGAAAGGGCTCAACTACAAAGTTGTCTAATGCTTGATTTACAAGGCCACAGTGTTGCCAAACAGGTGCATTTTTTAAGATTAAAGCACACAGAATATTAGCCCCTAAAAAAGACTGTACGACGCCATTACCAGAATAACCCCCGGCGTAGATAACGTTTGCTTGATTATTCAAATGTCCAAAAAACGGGAAGCCAGTGACACTTCGGTCAGAAGGGCCTGTCCAAGTTCGATCAATTTCAAAATTATGGTTAGGGAAAAAGTGTGATAAAGAGTTATTTAATAGCGTTTGATAGCGACTCGGCTGCTCAAATTTATCACTCATTCTGTTTGCGAAGCTAAAATAATTTCCGCCTTTGCCTAGCATTAATCGACCATCAGTAGTGGTGCGGTAATAGTTTACAAAAATACGGGAGTCTATTATTGCAGCGCCATGATTGAGACTTAAATGCGCAAGGGTTTCAGGCATCGGTTTAGTAATTGCCATATCGCTTGAAACCAGCACGATATTGCGTTGAAACTGCGGTTTTAGGGTAGGGAGCCACGCATTAACGGCAAATACAAGATGATTAGCACAAATATTACCTTGGTTTGTTTCAACATTTAGAGGGGACTGTCCGCTATGTGCTTTGTATTGGCACTGTTCAATAATTTTAACGCCTAAACTTTCAGCGACCTGTTTTAAACCACGAACTAATTTTGCCGGCTGAATACTACCACCATGAGGTGAATAATGACCGCTAATATTGGCGGCTGACCCTGTATTGATGAGTGTTTGAGTATCACAGTGTTGCCACGCATTAAGATTATTATCCTCAAGCATTTTTATTGCGGGGGTTAACAAGTGCTTTTGTGCTTCATTTGAGGCGGTGTAATAACAGCCATCAATTCGACAATCGCAGTCGATACCATGCTGACGAACAAACTCTGCAATTTGATGAACCGCTGACTCAGACTCTTTGACTAAAAACAGTGCCTTTTCGAGACCAACTAACTTACTTAAACTGGGCAGCTTAGTTGACCAAGTTAACATTGCACCGCCATTTCTCCCTGATGCGCCTTGCCCGCAAAAGCCTTTTTCAATGATGGTAACTTTTAAATTAGCTTGTTGCTGCTTGAGTTTGATAGCAGTCCAAAGACCAGTAAAGCCACCACCTATGATACATACATCGCAATGGTGCTTTGTAGGTAATGAAAGAGGAAGCGCATAGGCTTCCTCTTGCATTGCGTTATCAAACCAAAAAGGTTGAAACTGCATTATGGGCGCTCCCCTCGGCTTAGCTTGGCATCAATCTCCATCAAAACAGTTTCAATATCAGCCAGCGAGTCAACCACGAAATGCGCACCTGCAGAGTACAAGCTTTGGTAAGCTTGACGTGTCAGTTGCTGCTTTTGCTCAGCACTACAAGCTTGCCACTCTTGTTCTGTTAAGCCGACAGCATTACCGCTTAATGCGAGGCCAATTGTCCACATTCCGGCATTCAAACCTTCTTCGATGCCGGGGGCAGAATCATCAATTTTGATACAGTTAGCGACTTTTTTAATGCCTAAAGCATTTACATTTTCAAGAGCCATCCAAGGGCCAGGGCGAGAGCCGGCTTTAAGGTCATCACTTGCTACCCAATGATCCGGTTGATAACCATAGTCTGCAGCGGCACTGACTAACACTTCCATAACTTGGCGAGGGTATCCCGAACAACTGCCTACTTTGATGTTTTGCTGTTTTAAGCGATTGATCACTTCAAGCGCACCAGGAATAGGCATTGCTCTGTCTGCTACTTTTGCCTTTTGCAATGGCATGAAAGTTTGATAGATGTGATCAATATCTGAGTCTGACATTGCTCGGCCAAACTGTGAGTGCCAGCGTGAAGCAACTGACTCCAATTTTCCAAGTGTGGCAATGTGATCCCATTTTCCCATACCCATTGGAATACGCGCTTCTGCAAGTGAAATCTCAAAGTCATAAGCTTGTTTAAATGCTTCAACAAAAATGGTGGTAGGGGCAACTGAGCCATAATCCACGACAGTTCCAGCCCAATCTAAAATGATAGCTTCTATGTTTTTCATAAGATTCTCTTTTAATTGTTTCAGGTAACAACCTGTTTTGAGTGATGAGTTCGAATAGGGGACAAACGTACTGTGAAATAACACAATGAACATGCAACTAAAGCGGCGGCTACAATGCCAACTAAGTAACAAGCGTTAATAAAGAAGTTAAGCCAACTGAGCTCAGGCATAGCAAATGTTCTGTACAGTAAGATACTGACAGAGCCAAGATAGCCTGCTGAATCAGCAAGATAGATTAAAAAACCTGCATTAGCGACAGAACCAACAGCTGAAATCATTCGGTCAAATAGAAAACAGTTATACGGGATGTAACTGATATAGAGACCTGAACCAAGTAATACCATCCACGCTTTTGCGGATATCATGTTAGCTTCGAAAGCAAAGGTACTCGACAATAACAAAGCGGCACCGAATAAAATAAAGCCGTGATTGACATAAAATGCGGTTTTGTTGTTTTTTACCAAAACCATCGCACCTAATGCGATAAGGACAATAAATGACATTCTGATCCCCGCGTAGGCGAAAATGGCAGGTTCTTCACCATGGCCAAGAGCTTGCCAAATTTCAGCTGCAAAATTGTCACGGAAATCACGAAAACCAGTAAACAGCATAAAGCTTAGAATGAGACAGCTAATACCAAACCAATATTGTTTAAAAAATTGCCAACGAGCTTTGCCATCCATAGGTAAGCGTTTTTGTCTTGCTTGTTCGTCCTCAATTGTTGGTTCTGGAATGAGGGTTAAGCATTTAACACTAAACAATAGCAGCGGGAAAAATAGCGCACCTGTCGCTGCAGGCATCCATAGCTCAGGTACATTTAGTGTATCAATAAGCCATTTGCCTACACTGCGAACAAGGCCTGATGCTAATATAAATGTGACACTCAAAATTGCGCCTAGAATTTCACTGGTTTTTCTTCCTTCAAGAAAGCTAAAAACAAGTCCCCAAATCATGCCTAGTGAGAGGCCATTAAAAAATAGCCAAATAACATTTAACCCAATCGGAGTGATAGCAAATAACACCAGCGATATTTCTGCAGCGGCAATAAGGCCAATAATTGTTAAACCTCGTTGCTGATGCTGCATCTCTGAAATAACTTTTATGCCAATAAATTTAGCGCATAAATAGCCAAAAACTTGCGCCAAAATCAGTGCAATTTTAAAGCTTACCTGCCAACTCGGATCGTCGAATTCAGTGTAACTATTTGCAGTGAATGGCTTACGAAATGCGTACATAGAAAAGTAAGTGAGAAATGCAGCACTGGCTGCAAATAACACAAAACCGGTTCCTTGCGCACGTTTAAGCCAATAAGGGTGTGAGAACATTAGGTATCCTTTGCGGGACAATGGCCCCGCATACAACTCAAAGACTGATTAGAACTGATAGTTAAAGCCAACCATGCCGCGTACACCGTAGTACTCTACTTGTAGAGGGCGGCTTTCATCGCCTAGGTAGTATTTAAGAGGCTCGTTGGTTAAGTTATTCAGTTCGAGGTAGACTAATGCGTTTTCGTTAAGCTGATATGACGTCGTAAAATCAACGCTTGTATTGTCGCCATAATAGCTGTCAAATTGTTTGCTGCTGCCGTGCTCTTCAATGTATTCACCTTTGAAGTTAACGGCTAATCGAGCTGCAAAATGCGTATTATCGTAATACACCGTAAAGTTGTAGAGACTATCTGCTTGGCGAGGAATTGAGACTTTGTCTGCGCGACCAGGAATCGTCATTTCTGAATCCATGAAGGTCGCATTAGCCATGATGCCAAAGTTATCTAGTTCAGGTGTAATAAAACCTAAATCACGATTAAACGCCACCTCGAGGCCTGCAAGCCATGCGCTATCCCCATTTTCAGGGCGAATAATATTAACCCCAGTGTTATTGCCGAACTCTCCTATAGAGCTACTTTGAAAAATAGGATCGGTAATATCTTTATAAAATACCCCCAGAGAAACTAACCCTAAGCGGTCAAAGAAGTATTCAGCCATTAAGTCGACATTATTTGAATAAGTCGGCTCTAAATTTGGGTTACCAGAAGTTAATTCGTTGTCTGCTTCTAAGTAAGTCGCCCCTGGCGTTAATGAGCCAAAGTCAGGACGAGCAAAAGAGCGAGTTAATGCGAGTCGATAATTGGTTTGGCTGTTAGGGTGGTAGGTTAAATGCAATGCAGGTAACACAGACAAGTAGTCATTGTTTGCTTTAACGCTTTCGACTTTATCTTCATCTGCAAGGTAAATATAACCGTCAACTTCGGTGTCTGTTTGAGTTAAACGAAGACCTGTTAGCATTTCCCAATTAGCGTTAATGGTATATGTTGCCATACCATATAAAGATGCATGTTGTTCATTAACATCAAAGTTTCTGCCAAGCGCTCCACCATTTTCGATTAAAGCAGATTCACTCTTATCAAGGACAAACTTGCCTTTATTGTTATTCCAAAAATTTGCTAAGTCATCAGTACTTGCAACTTGCGAAAACTGACTTTGATAATCGTAAGACAGCTCGCTTAAATAGTCACTTCGGCCCGGTTGGTCCGCTAATGTAAAATCACTCAGAGTAGGGGCTGCGCCATAGTTTTCAGTATCCCATGCATAAAATTCATCGCTGAACCTAGCAACGCGTTCTTTATCGCGATATTTTGCACCTACTTTAACAATAAGGTCGCTATTGAGCTGCCACTCAAAGTCTAAAGCGGCAACAATTTTATCTTTTTCATTCACCTTAATTTTATATAGTTCGACCCACGATAAGCCCATTTGGCTTGGATCAAACGAAAAGCCACTTGGTAGGTGAGTGCTGATTTGATCCCATGGATCTGAACCACCATCAATCGTGTTATAAGCGTAGTTTTTGCCCGTACCTCTGTCTTCAAGGCCTTCGTAACCGACATTTTTTTGGTCAAACCGAACTACAAAATAACTGTTATCTTCACTGTTAGGCGTGTTGCCATACCTAAATTCGTTTTCATAGCTAGATAAAGACCAATTTAATGTTTTGTCGTAGCCAAAGAAATGCTCACCAGCAAACTCAAAGCCCGTCATTTCTGTTATGAGCTCATTTCTAATATGTTGTAGCTCTGCTCTGTCTTTATCAAAACGCATACGATGCTTATAGTGCGTTTCATCGTCGATTAGTGTGCCGTACATGGCACTAGCACTAACATTGCCTTGTTCTAGCTGGTATTCAACAGAACCATTTAAACCGTAAGTTTCACGAGTTCCGGTGTAATCTCTTAGCTCTAAACGATAAATTCCTAAACCATCATTTCCTCGACGAGGCTCAAAGTTATCTGTTGCCCAGTCGCGTTGCCAAGCCGTTGCGTTAATTAAAAAACCTAACTTGTCATCTAAGATACGATCGCCATAAAGTAAGTTGGCAGAGTAGTTATTGCCATCAGCTAGTTCATTTTGACCGAGTGCTAAATTGGCATTAAATACGAAATCATCAGGTGCTTTTTTGGTTATAAAGTTAACGTTACCACCAATAGCATCTCCCTCCATTTCTGGCGTTAATGCTTTTGATACCTCTACAAATTCAATAAGCTCACTTGGGAAAAAGTCAAACGCAGTGGCGCGGCTGGTGGTTTCTTCTTCTGCAGTTGGTAATCGGTTGCCATTGATTGTTGCAGAGCTCCACTGCGCAGGTAAGCCGCGAACAGCAACAAATCGGCCTTCGCCTTGATCGCGTTCTATAGAAACACCAGGGATGCGTTGAACTGCTTCAGCTGCGTTACGGTCTGGCAACTTACCGATGCCATCAGCCGAAATAACATTTTTAATATTTTTAGCATTTTTTTGGCTATTGGCCGCAGCCATTTCACCACGTTGAATTTGACCAACAGCAACGACTTCTTCAATGGTGTTAGCTGAATTATCCATCACAATAGGAGACAGTAATTTAACTTCATTGTTGCTTATCTCAACATCCACAATCTGGCTGCTATAACCCATATACGAAACTTCAAGTTGGTAGCGACCTGCATCTAATTTAGCAAGCTCAAACTTACCATCATAATCAGTCACTGTTGATTGATTTGTGCCAACGACTTTAACCAAAGCACCTGGCAAGCGATTACTATGATCTGTGATAGAGCCTTGAATTTTTGCATCAGTGGCAAAAGCGGTATGCGCTGATAAAAATGGGTAGCTGCACAAAAAAACAGCTGTGCTGAGTGTACGTCGTTTAATCATCTGTTGAGCCTCTTATTTTTAAATTAATCTGGACTAGACCAGATTTGTTGCAGACAATAATAGAGAGGCTTTTTTACAAAGATGTGACGGTTTTTTATTTTTAATATTAAAAAAGGGTCAAATGACCCTTTTAGGTAAGTTATAGAGACGTGCTTATAGAAATTGGCACATCTTGATATTGTTTTATTTTATCAAGCAAGGTGACCAAGGTTTTGTGGCTGCTTTGCTCACTTGCTGTTACTTGCACATTGGTCATTTCAAACTGTGCGGCAAATAACGCAAGGTTAGCGATTATCTGCTCTGGTGTGATAAGCCGGTTTGCAAAGTAAATACTGTCGTTTTCAGTAATAGTAAATTGCGCTTGTTTTTTAGGGTTTTCAAGACTTGGTTTTGCTAAAGGGCGATTGACTTCAATAGCGCGCTCTTTAACAAATGAGGTTGTGACGATAAAAAATATCAGCAAGATAAACACAATATCGAGCATTGGAGTCATATCTACATCAGCGTTTGCAGTGGTTTTTTTATGTTGTTTCACCATAATTAGGTCCTTGTTGTTTTTGACCAAGCCACAAAATTTACGATTAAGTGGACTAGCCATAGTCGTGATTAATACCACGGATTATTTTTAAAATGCTGGGCGCCACAGCAGTTTTTAGGATCCTAAATTTAAAGTTAGCAGCTTTTAAAAAAATGGTAGTTAAATAAATATTCTAAGTTTATTAAATGTTTGTAGCGTTTTTGTTGGTAAAAATATTTATTAGCTTTGATGAAATGATTTTCAGGTTAGTCTGGTCATTTTTGTTGGAACTAAGTTTAAAGGATGGATAAATGCTAAAAATTAAGCCTTTAGTTTGTGCTATGTACCTTGTTTTACCAACAGCAAGTTTTGCTGAGCAACCAGTAAACGGGGAAGATTTTATTAATTTATTTGAAAAGCTTTCAGGAAAGCAGCCCGGTATCAGAAAAGGTCACGCCAAAGGGGTGTGCGCTGTCGGCACATTTACACCTAATCAAGCAGCAAAGCAGTATTCAATTAGCCCTTTATTTAACGCACCGTCAAAAGCAAATATTCGCTTTTCTATGGGCGGGGGTAACCCTAATGCTGATGAAACATCACGTTCTCCACGCGGAATGGGGGTGCAGTTTGTACTAGAAAATGGTGATGTACACAATATTGCAGGGCTAACTACGCCGGTATTTGCAGGCAATAGCCCAGAAGCGTTTTTTGGCTTGCTAAGTACCTTAGTACCTGACGAAAAAACAGGGCAAATCGATTTTGCAAAAGTAAAAGCATACAGAGAGCAAAACCCGAGTACCTTAGGGCAATTTAATTGGCTGCAAAGCCATAACCCGCCAGCATCGTATGTGTCTTCGCGTTATTTTGGTGTGCATACCTTTTACATGGTTGATGAAAAGGGCGCTAAACATGCCTTTAGATGGACCATGGTGCCAGAAGAGCCAGAACAGGTGCTAACAGAAGAGCAAATGAAAACCTTCCCTAAATCATTTCTGGCTAAGCGACTTGAAGAAGATTTAGCAAAAGGGAAGGTTCATTATCGTTTTCAAGCTGAATTAGCTGAGCCGGGTGATACATTAACTGACCCTTCAGTGCAATGGCCTGCGGATCGCAAAACAATTAATTTAGGAAAACTCACCATAGAATCAACAGGTGAGTCAGGCTGCGACCTCACAAATTATGACCCAAATCTACTATCTAAAGGCTTTATGCCAAGTGATGACAAAGTACTTAAATTACGCTCAACAGCCTATGCAATTTCATTTGCAAAGCGTTTAACAGGGAAATAAAAAAACTAAATCGCTTGGCGGTGCTCCCGATTATTTGATTACCAAATAAACTTGGTGGTTTAACGACCAAGCGATTTTAATTTAAAAGTTGTCGTAAATAGTTAAAGTCATATTTTTCTATTATGTATTGTTTTTATTCACTTTACCCATATCTATACATTTATTAAAAAATAAATAAAGGGAATTTTATGAATGTGACTTTGCGTGATGTTACGAAGGATAATTGGCTGGATGTAATTCACTTAGAAATAACTAAAGAGCAAGAGGATTACGTAGCGTTAAATTCAGAGTCTATCGCTGAATCAAGCTTTTACCCTCATTATGTTAATCGAGCAATATATCGTGAAGATGAGGTTGTCGGTTTTATTCAATATTACCAAGAGCTTGAAGAAGGGCTACCTGATGAGTTTTACATTGCTCAGTTTATGGTTGATGTAAAATATCAAGGCCAAGGTATAGGTAAAATCGCAACAGAATTAGTAATTAACGAGATGAAAAAAATTCCAGAATGTAAAAAAATAACCATACTCTACATGCCTGGCCACCATACGATGCGCAAATTTTATTCTCAGTTTGGTTTTACGGTGACCGAAGAGGACGATGAAGACGGTGTTGTAATGGAACTTGATGTTAAATAGCTGGAACGCTCTTTTTGGGGAGCTTAATTATCATCAACCTAAATTATACCTTGTCAGGTTTTATTGGTGGGCTTTGATAAAATCTGACAGTCTTATATACGCGACAAGCAGGCTGTCGGCTAAAATTGTTTTTGCTCATAAATGAGTTAGAGCCGAAGGACGGCTCTGTATAAACGAAGGGCATTGGTAACGCCGCCAAAAAGGGCCGATTGTAGCGGAACGTAGAGGAGTGTTGTTTTGATGGCCTTGTTAGCTTTACATCTGCTGGAAATCGCCACGTGCTTTTAAAACCCCTTGTTGCTTTAGAAAAAATAGCTCATTCAAATAATTGCCATAAACCGCTGTAGCTCTGTTACCACTAATGTTGTAGTAAGGCTGCGGAAACCACACTTCAATTTCTTCTTGTTCATAACCAGAAATATCAAACTCTACTGGTGAGTAAAAATCAATTTTAACTGGTTTAATTGTTGTGTTCGCATTATTTGAATGAGTGTAATCATAGGCAGCGTATGCACCAGCCCAAACACCTGATTTTGTTTTATATACGGGAGTAAATTGGTATTTTGAATGGTAATACTTTCCATCATGTAATACGACATAAAGAAGAACGTGGTCGTATTCTGAGAATAGGGGAACACCGTAGTGATCAAATACCGTAAATTCTATTTCTGTACCATGATATGAGCCCTTAAAGGGTTTTATGATCTGGTATTTCGCAAGAAATTTACTATCAAATGAACTTTTATTTTCTTTGAGTTTTGCTGTAACAGGAGTCAGGCTAATTTTCTTGCCAACAAAAACAAAGTATTCACTATCTTCGCTCTCAGCTAATAGCTGGCTAGAGAGAAATAATGAAATGAAAAACAATATGAATTTATGCATGATCTACCTTGTAAAGCTAAGCATTATTGGGTCCTGTTGAACAGCTTTTTAGGTTACCGCAAACCACAAAAGCTTTCAGGTGCTTTTTTATAAGCTGGAGATGCCTGAATTGAATCTTCTACAGATTCCAC
This sequence comes from Pseudoalteromonas sp. PA2MD11, assembly GCF_017808125.1. NCBI lineage: Bacteria > Pseudomonadati > Pseudomonadota > Gammaproteobacteria > Alteromonadales > Pseudoalteromonadaceae > Pseudoalteromonas > Pseudoalteromonas sp. PA2MD11. The sequence goes on along the minus strand of NZ_JADKNF010000021.1, from coordinate 2,198 downwards.
GAGTGCTTTTAATAATTTTGGCGTAGGCTCTATGAAATTTGAGCAGTTGCAAGACCAAGATACAGTATGACTGTCATCACCAATTTTTAGATATAGAGTTTTAGTTGGGCAAGGAGCACAAATCTCTATTCTTTCTATATCCTCAGATGAATCTAGTGCCACTTTTTTTCTGTGTTCAATTGAGTTAGGTAATTGGAAAAAGTTTATTTTATCTGCTTCGTGAATAATTCTCTCAATTTGAATTGTAGAAAGCTCTAATTTCTCTGAGTATTTGCCACGATCACTGCACAGTTGTTTTTTGTATTCTTGTCTGTAATAGTCGTATGTCTCAAAGACATCTTGATAGTGCAGTTCAAAACTTTCAATTTGAGGACTTGAACTGCACCCAATTAACAAAGATGTGAGCAGCAAATATATGTGCTTCATAGGAAACCTAACGCCTAAATATGAGGCACATAGAGGCAGGCTACAATGGCGAATCCGCCAGCCTGTTTGTGCCCCAGACCGCCTGCGGGCGTCATAATTTTTTTGTTAGCAGTCATTGTTTAAGCCACCACTTAAGCTTTTTAATACTCGAAGAAGACTAATCGTAACTAATACGACAGCTACTGATGGGGAGTAAACCAGTAACAATTCAATTAAAGACAAAGTATCGTTTTGCTGATAGCTATACTCTGATACGACACCGGATAGGATACTTAGAACCAGCACAGCTAAGCAAGAATAGGCAAGCAGACGAGAATCTTTGGAGTTAATGCGGCGATTTAACTTAATTGAACTTACTAGCAAAGCGATGAAGCAAGCACAGATTACGAGGGCATCTAAGGCGTAAAAAAGATACTCCAGTAAAGTAAAACCGTACATTTCATATATTACTTCTTCAAAAAATTCCATTTAACTAAATCCTAGGACCTGATTGATAACGCTCAAATAAGTGGCACCAAGACAATGCGATCTTTTTGCGCCACACTTGGCGAAGCCAGGAGCAAAAGAAGCGTTGGCCTTGGTGTCCTTCTTAATTTGCTTGTTATACACCGTTTGCACAGTGTTTTGTGATAAACCCTTCCACCATTGCCTCATATGATTCAAAAGCTGGATTATGAGGATGGACGCGACCAACAAATACATTTTTGTCACTTCTATAGATTTCCAGTGACTCGGAAAACTTATTGCAGCCATTAACTTTATCATTGTCCGTTAAGAATGCATTGCCCATTGCAAATAGAGCCTTCGATACGCCCCAGTAATCCCCATCTTTTTCAAATGCTTCAGCTGCGAGTTTAAAGTGTTCAATGGATTTACCTGCTGTCGGGTCATACTCGTTATGTTTTGTATAAAAATCTTTGTGGTATCTATAACTTCTACTTTTGTAATACAGCCCTAAAAAGGTATGCGCCTCAGCTACCCCATACAAATTATTAGATTTTTCTAAATCAGCGAGGGCTTCAAGCCCAAGCCTTTCAGCAGCTAGCCCCCGATCTTCAGTATTCATCAATTCATAGGCGTAATTTAATTTTTTCATTGGATCACTGGTATAGGGTACGCCCGCAGCAGCACAGCCCAATAAAGTAATTGTAAAAAGTGAAATAATGATTAGCTTCATGCTCAAATATCCCTAGGTGTATAACGCCTTACTAATAGGCGCACAAATGCTTGGCAAAAATTAGCGACGAAGGAGCGCAAGCCAAGCGTTTTGCGTCCTTTTTAGTAACTTGTTAGGTTTCGATTTTACCGTTTCCAAATATCAAACTCTCACATACAACATCATAAATCTCGTCGTAAAACATAATTTGATAATGCTTGCATTTGGATAAGTGCGATTGATTAAATGATGCCAACCAGTCTGAATCTAATATCTCGTGAACCGCTGCGTTAGTGTCTCCGTTCGCAACTATATTTCCGTGCACTTCATCACTAGACATAGAGAAAGCTTCGACATTTTCTAGCGTCAAATGCTTGAGGTTTTCGGGAACATAAGCATCGTCAGGGTTGAAATACTCAAAACCTAATAGGACTACTCCGTTTCGCTTCCAACGAACATTTTGTAACTCTGGGCCTCGACCATCGTGATAAAAATATTCTTCAGAAATTGGCTTTATCTTCATACTTTCCCTAGAAACCTAACATTTTAGTATTTATGCGACACGCAGTTTGTGTTGCATAATCGCTTGTTGGACTGAGCCGCTACCTGCTCAGTG
>NZ_JADKNF010000020.1:0-87940 GCF_017808125.1 Pseudoalteromonas sp. PA2MD11 | reverse complement strand
TTATGAGCCCGCATATAAGCACGCAGTCTGACAAAATTAACGAAGGGTATTGTGCAATAGGAGGAGTCCATATAAGGCACTTCAGTGCCGAATTGAGACCTTAACAAACACATTCACGGCTAAAGCCATTCCAATAAGTACACCTTGCCTAGAACCTCTGGCAGAAGAAGACACAGCACCAAACACCTTCACCACGCGGCTGATAGCTGACGGCTGAAAGCTGATAGCTCTGTGTTGGGTTTCGCTGCGCTCTACCCAACCTACGCCACGCCTTCCAACTTTCCAGTTGCTAACAAAAAAGCCCAGCCGGTTTCCCGGCTGGGCTTCTATATCTAGTAATGATGAGATTACTTAATAACCATACTGTAGATAAGCGCAAATACTGCTAGAGAGCCAACTGTTAATACGAACAGTGTGCTTAAGCGGTTTCTGTATTTGTGTAAGCTAGGTACTTTATAAACGGCAATCATTGGCATGATGAAAAGGATCATGGCGATGATAGGGCCTGACAGCTGATCCATCATGTCTAAAATACTTGGGTTGATCACTGAGCAATACCAAATAGCAAAGAACATGATAACAGTGCCAATCTTATCAACGAGTTTAGGGTTCATATGGGCTTGCTTACTAACAAGGCCGTTGAAGCTTTCACGGGCACCTAAGAAGTGACCTAAGAATGAAGACGTAATCGCGATAAAGGCAACTAATGGCCCTAGAGTAGCAATAAACGAGTTATCTGTAATATTGGCAAGGAATGACAAGATAGACACGTTATCAGCTTTTGCTTGTACCATTTGTTCAGTAGATAGTGACAGCACACACGAGAATACAAACAGTAAAACAAACACGATTAATAGTAGGCTAGTACGCTTTAGAATTGCTTCTGACTTCATTTTAGCATTATTGCCGTAGTGAGCACGTTGTACATGCACAAAGCTTGAGATCGCAGCTGCGTGGCTAAATGAGAATACAATGATAGGTATTGATAACCAAAGTGTTTTCATAAAGCCTGAAAACTCAGGGACAGACACATCTGGCATTTGCCAGCTTGGGATCAGGTAAATCGATAAGAAAAACAAGATAGCGACAAGGGGATAAACAAGAATTGCAAAAGCACGTAACATCAGTGCTTCGCCACCAAGCATTAAACTGATCATACCGCCAACGAGTACACCAGATAACAGTACGCGTGGTGGTGATTCCATACCTAGTTGATTAACGATAAAGCTATCAACAGTGTTGGTTAATCCTACACCGTAAATAAGTAAAATAGGGAAGATTGAGAGAAAATACAGTAAAGAGATTAAGCGCCCGGCGTTAATGCCAAAGTGTTCTTCTACTACATCGGTAAAGTCTGCTTCAGGCTGTTTTGATGATAAAACAAATCGGGCTAAGCCTCTGTGAGCTAAGTAAGTCATCGGAAAGGCAAGACACGCCATGATAATCAAAGGCCAAAATCCGCCGATACCGATATTAATTGGTAAGAATAAAATCCCCGCACCGACTGCGGTGCCAAATAAACTTAATACCCATTGGGTGTCATGAAGATTCCATTTTGAGTTACTACTTGTTGTCGATGCATCATACGGCATAGCATCTTGATGTGTGTTCATTAGCACTCCACTATTAGAATAATAATTGTCGCGCAGCATATAGAAAAGCGACTTAGAATGCATGTTTTAGCGTTGTATTTAAATAACTATGCTGTAAGGAGAGACTTACAAAAGAAGAAAGTTGGGCTTATTTATAAAGCCCAGTTGTGGTATTTATTCTGCTGCTGCAAGTGCGCGAGCTTTAATATCTGCGGCAAATGCTAAACCTTTCTTAAAACGTGCCTCAGCTGCTGTGATTTCGTTTTCATCGCCATTAGCGGCAAGCACTCCTTGTGAAAGGGCTTTATAAAGTGCGCTAATTTGGGCCTCGTAGCCAGATTCAATTGCTTTTTCAACAGTCGTCATGGTTATTCCTTTAATAGATTGAGAAAGCAAAATACTATAGGAACAAAGGCTTATTGGCTAGGTTAAACTGATTGTAAAATAAGGAGTATTAAAGGGGCTAGAGTTAAGATGACAGGATAGATGCTGGGTTTCGCTACGCTCTACCCAGCCTACGATATTTATCGGAACGCTCTAGTTCTGTAATGCCGATACGACAAAATACGGATTTAGATACTCTTCTTTACTGTTATACAGTAGTGGGCTGCCATCGAGTTTGCTAACCGTTGCGCCTGCTATTTCGGCAATCGCATGACCTGCTCCGGTATCCCACTCACAGGTTGGGCCTAGGCGTGGGTATATATCAGCACTACCTTCGGCAACAAGACAAAGTTTTAGCGAGCTGCCCTTTGAAACCATTTCTACATCTTCAAACTGTTTTACAAATTCAGCTAGATCAGGAGAAGGGTGTGAACGGCTGCCGACAACACGGATAAGCCCTTTATTTGGTTTACGGGTTACCTTAAGTTCAATGCGCTCATCACCTTTATCTTTAAAGGCACCAATTGCTTCTGCGGCAATATACGACACACCTAATGCCGGTGCATCGACAACAGCTAATACTGGTTTACCTTTTTCAATCAAGGCAATGTTCACTGTGAACTCGCCATTCTTTTTAATGAACTCTTTGGTGCCATCAATTGGGTCTACTAACCAGTAGCGTTGCCAAGTTTGACGAATATCCCAGCTAATATCAGCGCTTTCTTCGCTTAGAATTGGTACATCTGGGGTAAGATGTTGTAAGCCATTCACAATCACTTTGTGAGCTGCTAGGTCGGCGTCGGTCACTGGGCTTTCATCAGCTTTGTACTCAACATTAAAGTCCTTTTCGTAAATCCCCATTATTGCACTGCCGGCTTGGCGTGCGAGGAGTAAGATTTCTTCTAGCAGTTCCGTTTGATTCATGACTTAACCTATAATTTGCTGTTGTTTTAAATACGCTACCAGCTCTTGCACCGATTGGTCTAGGGTGTTTTTACTGGTATCGATTTTAATTTCTGGCGATGTAGGGATTTGATAGTCTGAGTCGATACCAGTGAAGTGCTTAATTTCACCTGCGCGCGCTTTTTTATAAAGCCCTTTAGGGTCGCGTGTTTCACACACGTCGAGCGGGGTATCTAAAAATACCTCAATAAACTCACCATCCTCTACTAAGTTTCTTACCATATCGCGTTCGCTTTGGAATGGCGAAATAAATGCGGTTAATACCACAAGACCAGCATCGACCATTAGCTTTGCAGTTTCACCAACGCGGCGAATGTTTTCCACGCGATCTGCATCTGTAAAGCCAAGATCTTTACACAAGCCATGACGCACATTGTCACCATCAAGTAGGTAGGTATGAACGCCTAACTGGTTTAATGCGCTTTCTAGTGCGTTCGCAACTGTACTTTTGCCTGAACCTGAAAAACCTGTGAACCATAAAATGGCAGGCTTATGCTTTTTTTGCTCACTACGCTGTGATTTGCTAATGGCGTAATTATGCCAAACGATATTTTCATCCATTGTCTTTACTCTCGTTATTGAAATGGGAATACCAGCGGTATGAGTGTTAAAACCGTAATCGAGTAAATAATCGATAAAGGTAAGCCCATGGCAATGTAATCTTTAAGGCGGTAATTTCCCGCACTGTAAACCATCAAGTTAGTTTGATAACCAAATGGCGAAATGAAACTCGCTGATGCACCAAATGCGACAGCCATAATAAAAGGCAACGGTGATACATCAAAACCAACGGCGAGTGCATACGCTACCGGAAATGAAAGCGCGGCAGCGGCATTATTGGTAATGAGTTCGGTAAACAAAACCGTCATCAAGAATATTGCGATAAATGCCCCGTAAGGCCCAAAATCACCTAATACGTATAACATGGCTGATGAAATTTCACCGGCAAGGCCTGTGCCTATCATGAGTTTGGCAAGGCCAATAGCACTACCCACTACTGCGAGTAACTCAATCGGAAAACGACGTTTTACTTCACTTAGCTTGATTGTACCCGTTAGCATTAAACCGATAAGAAGAACGAGTAGGCCTTTCACTAAGGGAACGAGGCCAACAATACTTAACCCCAATACGGCTGCAAAACTTGCTAACACAATATTTGATTGCTTAGGTTTTAAATGGGTTTGTAAATCAAGGCCTGAAATATAAACGAACTCACGTTTTAAATTAGGTAGCGAGTAAAACTCTTTGCCAGGCGCTAGGATCAGCGAGTCACCAGCTTGCAACTGAACTTTACCCAAACCACCTTGTAAACGGTCATGGCCGCGGCGAATAGCAATAACGGCAGCATGAAATTGTTCACGAAAGCGAACTTCTTTAATTGTTTTACCAATGTATTTTGAAGAATGGCTAACAACGACTTCAACTAGGTGCTCGACATCTTTTTCATGTTTGTCGTGTACAACTTTTAAGCCATCAAATCGGGTAAGCAGAGGCACTGACTTTATATCACCTACAAAAAGTAATACGTCACCTTCTTTGATAACTTGTTTTGGCGTAACTGCGCAAATACGTTTATCACCACGAATAATTTCAGCTAAGAACAAGTCTTTTAATTCACGAAGGCCATTTTCCTCAACACTTTTACCAATGAGTTTTGAGCCGGTTTCTACTTTACCTTCAAGGTAAAAAGGGACAACTTCTTGGTTATTTTTACCGTTATCTGGTAAATACCTGAGCATCACTAAAATAGTGATAAGGCCGACGCTCAATGCGCCTAAACCAATCAAAGTAAAATCAAAAAAACCAAGTGGCTCCATGCCCGCTTCAACGGCAAAGCCATTAACAATTAAATTGGTTGAAGTACCAATCAGGGTGATCGTGCCACCTAAAATAGCAGTGTACGATAAAGGTAATAAAAGCTTAGACGGTGAATGTGTCGGGCTTTCTTTTATCGAGCTAATCAGTGATGCCACTACCGCAGTATTATTGGTAAATGATGATAAAAAGGCGGTTGATAAACCAAGCTTGGTCACCGAACTTGTCAGGCTGCCTTTCGAAAGAGACTGAGCAAGCTTTTGCACTAACGTGGTTTTTTCTACCGCTATCGAAACGAGTACAAGTAAAATAAGGGTAATTAAAGAAGGGTTTGCATAGTTTATTAGCATATCTTCAAGGCTTATCAGCCCAGCTAAATAACTAATACCAATGGCGCCGACAAATAACCATGCTGGTTTTAGTCGAGTGCCAAAAAGGCACCCCACTAATACCAGCATAATGCCTGTTAATACCAGCTGTTGATACATGCTTTTTACTTCCTATAACAGGCGAATAGTGGTTATTTAAGCTTAGTTATATCAAGCGCTTGCCAATGAGGGAAGTGCTTGCGTACTAAAGCGTTAAACTCAACTTCAAAGTCGCTAAAGCTACTTTGTTGTTCTTCAGTGCTAAGTAATTGCTCAATCATACCTGCCGCAACGGTTAGGTTTGATAGGCGGTCAATTAGGATAAACGCACCAGTTTCATGGTTGTTGTGGTACTCATCAGCCAAAATTGTTTCTGTAAGCTCTAAGGTTACAATCGCAATTTCGTTAAGTTGTAATGAGTCAGCTTGACCATGCTCAAGGGTATTTACATCAATCGTGTGATCAATTTTTCTTACCACTGCTGAGGTTTTTTTGCTGCCTAACTTAAAGTTGTAGCTTTTACCTAATACTAACGGTGCTTCATGCATCCACACTAATTTAGCTTGAATACGGTTTGTAACAGCGGCTTTTGAAGCGGCTGGCACAATCACATCGCCACGGCTGATATCAATTTCGTCGTTTAACGTTAAGGTAATTGCTTGACCTGCTTCAGCGGTATCTAAGTTGCCATCGAAAGTGACTATCTCTTTGATGCTTGAGCTTTTACCTGATGGTAATACTTTTACTGCATCACCCACACTGAACTTGCCAGACGTTAGAGTGCCTTGGAAGCCACGGAAGTCTAGGTTAGGGCGTACCACATATTGCACTGGAAGACGTGCTTCAAAACCGTTATCCAGTTCTGCAGCTGGCGAGTCTTCAAGTAACTCCAGCAGTGGTTTATCTGTGTAGTAAGGTGTGTGCTCTGAGCGTGTAACTACGTTGTCACCTTTTAGTGCTGACATCGGCACAAACTTGATATTAGTAACGTTTAGCTGCTCTGCAAACTTAAGGTAGTCGGCTTTGATTTTCTCGTATACGGTTTCATCGAAATCGACGATATCCATCTTGTTGATAGCAACAACAAATTGCTTAATACCTAATGAGTCACAGATAAAGCTATGACGCTTAGTTTGTACTTGTACGCCGTAACGAGCATCAACTAAGATAATCGCCACATCACTGGTTGATGCACCGGTTACCATGTTACGCGTGTACTGCTCATGTCCTGGCGTATCAGCAATAATGAACTTACGTTTTGCTGTTGAGAAATAACGATAAGCAACGTCAATGGTAATACCTTGCTCACGTTCAGCTTGAAGACCATCTACAAGGAGTGCTAAATCAAGCTCTTCACCGGCATTACCGACTTTTTCATTGTCTTTATGCAAGGCTGCAAGTTGGTCTTCATAAATTTGGTGACTGTCGTGTAAAAGGCGGCCAATCAGCGTTGATTTACCGTCATCCACACTACCACAGGTCAGCATGCGTAAAAGGCTTTTGTCTTGTTGACGTGCAAGGTAAGCGTCGATGCCTAACTCTCTTACTTCATTTATCGTGTCGTTTGTTTTAGACATTAGAAATAGCCCTCACGTTTTTTCTTTTCCATTGAACCAGCAGAGTCGTGATCAATCACGCGGCCTTCACGCTCAGAAGAGGTTGAAAGCAGCATTTCTTCAATAATTTCAGTTAAGGTTCCTGCATTTGATTCCACAGCACCTGTCAGTGGGTAGCAACCCAGAGTACGAAAACGCACCGACTTCATCTGCGGTACTTCGCCTTCTTCTAATGGCATACGCTCGTCATCAACCATGATTAGCGTGCCGTTACGCTCAACGACTGGGCGTTCTTTAGCAAGGTAAAGTGGAACCATTTCAATGTTTTCTTGGTAGATATATTGCCAAATATCAAGTTCAGTCCAGTTAGATAACGGGAATACACGAATGCTTTCACCTGGGTTAACTTGGCTGTTGTACGTATTCCAAAGCTCTGGACGTTGGTTTTTTGGATCCCATCTGTGGTGTTTGTCACGGAATGAGTAAACACGCTCTTTTGCACGTGATTTCTCTTCGTCACGACGTGCCCCACCAAATGCAGCATCAAAGCCGTATTTATCTAACGCTTGCTTTAAGCCTTGCGTTTTCATAATGTCAGTGTGCTTTGCTGAGCCGTGTACAAATGGATTGATATCAATCTCTAACCCTTCAGGATTTTTGTGGACGATTAAATCAAAGCCATACTCTTTAGCTAGGCGGTCACGAAACGCGATCATTTCCTTAAACTTCCAGTTGGTATCAACGTGTAAAAGTGGAAATGGGATCTTTGCTGGATAAAACGCTTTACGTGCTAAGTGTAATAACACTGATGAATCTTTACCAATTGAGTAAAGCATCACCGGGTTTTCAAACTCAGCAGCAACTTCACGCATGATTTTGATACTTTCAGCTTCTAATTGCTGAAGGTGTGTTAAAGCCATTGTTAGTCGTCCTACTAAAATGATTAAAAGTTAAATTAAGCTACGCCAGTTATTGGCTGGGCAAAGCTGCTGGTTTGTTCTGTTTGACCAAACCATGCAAGCTGATGGTGCAATGATGCAACTTCGCCAATAATTAATAGGGCGGGTGAAATAATGCTATGGCGTGAAATCAAATCGGCCAACTCACCTAATTGCCCTGTAACCACACGTTGTTCTTTACGTGTGCCGTTTTCGATAATGGCAACGGGGGTGTCTGCACCACGGCCATGTTTTAATAATTGTGCTTGAATATGCGGTGATTTAATCACTCCCATATAAATCGCTAAGGTCTGATTTGGCTTGGCGAGTGACTGCCAATCTAATTCTTGACCATCTTTTTTACAGTGACCCGTTACAAACTGAATGGCTTGTGCATGATCTCTGTGAGTAAGTGGAATGCCGGCATAAGCACTACAGCCTGCAGCAGCAGTAATACCCGGTACGATTTGGTAACGCACTTTGTTAGCAGCTAGCACTTGTACTTCTTCACCACCACGACCATAAATAAATGGGTCACCACCTTTAATACGGCAAACTTTTTTGCCTTGCTTGGCAAAATCGACCAACATCTGGTTGGTATCTTCTTGCGCCACGCTGTGATCGCCTAAACGTTTACCTACGCAAACTAGGTCTGCATCACGGCGTACTAAATCCATAATTTCATCAGAAACCAAGTAGTCATATACCACCACATCGGCTTGTTGCATTAATTGTAGTGCTTTTAGTGTTAATAGCTCTGGGTCACCTGGGCCTGCACCTACAACATACACTTCGCCTTCAGGTTCTGGCTTTGCATCTAACAATTGCTCTAACTGCGCTGTGGCAGCTTCGGTATTACCCGCTTGGACTTTGCTTACGACTGATGAATCAAATACGCCTTCCCAAAACTGGCGGCGATCAGCAAAGTGTTTAAAGCGTTGTTTTACTTTGTCACGAAAGCTACCAACTAATGTAGCGAGTGGACCAATATGCTGTGGAATAAGGGTTTCGAGTTTTTCGCGTAAACGACGTGCTAATACTGGCGCTGTGCCTGCGCTTGAAATTGCAATTGTGATCGGGTCACGGTCAACAATTGATGGAAAAATGAAACTGCACTTAGGTTGATCATCCACCACGTTAACGAAAATATTGCGCGCATTCGCAAGTTCGAACACGTCTTTGTTAACGCTGTCTATATCAGTTGCAGCGATTACCAGCATTTGTTGATCTAAATACTGCTCTTTGAAAAAGTCGTTAATGAGTGTTACATCACCTTTCTCAGCAAGTTCTCGCAGCTCATCACAAAATTCAGGGGCGACTAGCGTCACATGTGCACGTGCTTTTAAAAACGCGCGGCATTTGCGTAACGCAACATCTCCACCGCCGACTACCAGCACAGGTTTGTCGTCTAATTTGGTAAAGATTGGTAAATATTGCACTTTGTTCTCACCCCTAAAACACATCAACGAAACTGCTTATTGCAGGCAAGCAGAATATAGTGCTCTAAAAAAAGTAAAAAATAATTAAAACCAAGTTTATATAACTAAAAGTTATACAGGGTGGTTTATTTTGGCTTAAGGCTTAGTTAACAAGGGATTGCTGCGAGTTACAAGTAAATCAGCGGCCTTATGGTGATTAGTTATGATTTATAGCCGAATGATAAAAATTTGCTACTATAGGTCACTAATATGGCAACACAACTATAAGAACTATGACTAAAATGCAAACAAGCGCTGCCCAAGCGGTGGCACTGATGGACTTAACAACTCTGAATGACAGCGACACAACACAAACCATTAATAACTTGATTGCCAGTATTGAGCCTAAGTTAGGCATTCCTGCAGCGGTCTGTGTGTATAGCCAGTTTGTTAGCGACGCAAAGCTTGCTCTCGCTGAGCGCGAACTACAGCAAGTCAAAGTGGCTACAGTTACTAACTTTCCTAGTGGGGAGCAATCGTTAGAGCAAGTGTTAAATGAAACCCTATTTGCCATTGAACGCGGCGCTGATGAAATTGATTTAGTGATCCCTTATAAAGCGCTAATTGCCGGTGATGAGCGCAAAGTTTTAGAGTATGTCAAAGTCTCAAAAGAGGCATGTGGCAGCCAAGCGCAACTTAAAGTCATTATCGAAAGTGGCGAATTAAGCGATGATCTCATTGCAAAAGCAACTAAGCTGGCAATTGATGGCGGCGCTGATTTCGTTAAAACCAGTACAGGTAAAGTGGCTGTTAATGCAACGCTAGCTGCAACAGACATCATGTTAAGCACTATAAAAGCGAGTGGCAAAAAGGTTGGTTTTAAGGCGGCAGGCGGGGTCAGAACAGTCACCGATGCTGCTGAGTATTTAGCCCTAGCTGAGTCAATTATGGGTGAAGCGTATTTACAACCTGAGCTATTTCGTTTTGGCGCTTCTGGGTTATTAAAAGATGTGTATGCAACATTAAATGAATCGTGAAAGTGAACAAGAAAAAATAGCGCTCGAGCATGGCGCAGCAAAGTTGTTTTTGCGCTGTTACGAAAAGCAGTTTGGCGTAAGCATGCGCAATATTTGGCATAACACGCCGAGCAAACCAGACGTGAGTTGTTACAAAGGTGATGAACGGCTTGATATTGAAGTCGCACACTTATATGCCAGCGAAACAGAAGCAATGGCGGTGTTAGGTCGGCCGCTGTCTATCTCAATGCAACGAGATCTCGCTGAAATGGCTTTAGCACCGAGTAACGAGCGTTTGCACTGTGCTTTACATCGCTTGCTGGCGCAAAAAGCTAAGAAACACTACGAGTCTACTCAGCCTTGGTTATTAATACGCAATGCCAGTACTATATGGCATCTTGATGATTTTAAGTCAGTACTTACTCACCTTGATGTGCCTAAGCATCATCCATTTCAACAAATTTGGTTGTTATGTGATTTTTATCGTGGTGAGTTATTACAAATTTTATAATGGAATGAGATAACAAAAATGAAATTTAAACGTTCAGGGACGCAAACACTTCTATCGAGTGTTTTTCCAAGTTTAGCATTAGCAGGGTTAGTTGCTGTATCGCTCACGGCGTGTACTAACCCAAGTACACCTGCGGGTGAAGAAGGTTACGTATTTGAAAAGCCGCGGGTGTTTGGCGAAGGTGGTTATCAAGGCACTATGATTGGCCCTGCTAACTACGGCATGTCACTTTGGCGCAATCAGGTGATTAATATTGATATGCGCCCGAATACGTATACTGAAGCATTTAAAATCTTAGCTAACGATGACTTAAACATTAGTTTTGATTTTCATGCAGTCATTTCAATAGAAAGCGGCTCTGTCAGAGCGGTGGTTGAGCAATACGGTGGTGAAGATTGGTATCCGCGATTTGTTCGTGAAACATTTAGAACTTATGTGCGTGATATAGTGCAGCAATACGATAGTGGTGTGTTAAAAACTAATCGCGAGAAAATAGCTGCAGAAGTAACAGCCCGGTTAAAAGCGTATTTAGAACCAACGCCATTTAAGCTCGCCAATGTCGTAGTGGGAAATATTAACTATCCGGCTATTGTTGCTAATGCTGTTGAGAAAAAGTTGGCTGCACAACAATTACTGTCTGAAAAAGAAACGCAAAAAGAAATTGCACGAAAAGATGCTGAGATCCGTGTAGAAGAAGCGAAAGGTATTGCACAGGCACAAAAAATTATTAATGCCACTTTGACGCCAAATTATCTACAACATGAAGCTATTAATGCGCAGTTAAAGATGGCTGAGTCACCTAACCATACAACAGTTTATATTCCTGTTGGTAACAATGGTGTACCACTGGTGAAAGGCACAAACTAAGGTTTTAAACAGCCAGTGCTGGCACTGGCTGTTAGTTTGCTTAGTTAAATTTAAACATACTGCCAAAGCTTTCTAAACTTGATTTGTTCGTTTTGGCAATACACCCTGAATCATCAAGAGACTTTTTAGTTGTCTCATCAGCAAGGCCTGTCACTTTCAGCTTTTTTTCTTGCTGATACTCAGTGAGCGCAATCACCGTTGCTTGATCGTACTCTACGTCTTCTATTTCATATTCTTCGTAGTGAGGCTGCCTTTTCAAATAACCCAAACAAACCAAGTTCAGTCGTGACATCGCTAAGTCTGTTTTTTCGTAGTAAGGCATTCTGTGAGTTGGAACACTAACCGATGCAACTGGCTTTTTAGCGGGTGCTGCTGCGGTTACTTTTAGTGGTGCAGGGGCTGTATGGCCTGCTGCAATGGTGTTATCGCTATTATAGCGATAATAAGTTGTTGGTACTTTTGATTCTAAAAACTCAACAGCTTTTACGATCACTTCACGGAGTGCTTTTTCTTTTGGTGTATTTGACCAGCTACTTAAGTTACCACCAACGAGTGCGCCACCAAAATTGGTAGCAGCAGATGTAAAGTCAAAATCTTTACTGCCACCCTCAACACTGGTAGCGGCTAGAATACGAGAAGTACGCGTGTCGATTAAGCGTAAATCTATCGCCATGTGCGAACTTGAAAAACCCGCCGATACCGAGCTAAATACATCACCGATAAAGCCACCACTGCCGACACGAGTGCCTGAGTTGTCATCATCAAACTCTGTGACTGCGGCAACCACAACAATTTCGGCTCCCTCTATTTCACCATACGCAGCACCTGATGCTGCACTCACACGGCCTGACACAGCAAGGTCTTGTTCTGATAATACGGCATCAAGTGCTTGTCGCTCTAAAACAATGAACCGATTGGTGCTAACTAATGCGGTTGTAAGTTGATCGGCCATACCTTCACCAATTTCTTTACGCCACCAACGTGAATCGTTTGATTTATCAGTAAAGCGGGCAACAGCGATCCGAGCTTTTGGGCCATTGTATTGCTGCTGTGTTACTTCGTTTATATCTGGGCTATTGGTATTGCTGGTGGTTGTCGAAGTACTCTGGCATGCAGTCAGTGCCGCAGCAAGTAACGTAATCGAAATTGCTTTGTGTGTTTTGGTGAGCATATGACTTTCCTTAACTTATATCTCATGCAGTAAATAACGCCGCACTATGGGCTTTGTTGTTATTGACGTTTGTATGGATAAGCTATAAAAATCAGTGTTTTATTAATAGCACTCAGGCGAAAACTTTATTCACTGATGCGAAATTCGGCATGTTTTTGATGTTTTTCTCGATACTGTTTTGGTGATAAGCCAACATAGCTCTTAAAGCTTCGGGCAAAATAGCTTTGTGAACTAAAACCTGCTTGCTCCGCGACTTGACCAATTGCTAACGCGCTATCGAGTAGCCGTTTTTTTGCAAACTCTAAACGAGTATTACGCAAATAATCAGAAGGCGTTTGTGAGTACAAAGCTTTCATTTTTAGTTGCAGAGCTCGAGAGCTTAAACATAACGCAGAGGCTAATTGTTCAACCGAAAAGCTTTCATCTTGGTAATGCGCTTGTACTATTTGCTTAAGCTTTTCTGTAAAAGAGTAATCTTTATTTTGCACAGTTACTGCAGCTGTATCGCTATTCAGAGGAGCTGCCAGTTGTGCTGTTAGGTGTTGGTTTAAAATATGTCTTAGATTAAGCAGGCCTTTTACTCTGCTTACTAATAGAGTCGGTTCAAAAGGTTTACTCAAAAAATCATCAGCTAATAAATCAAGCCCTTTTAAGCGGCTTTGGGTATCTGCTTTAGCAGAAAGTAATAATACTGGGATATGGCTGGTGGCTGGGTTTGAACGCAGTGCTGCTAATAATTGATAACCATCCATATTTGGCATCATCACATCACTAATAATGAGTTCAGGCAGGTCTGTCTGGCAAAGATCGAGAGCTTGTTGACCATCAGTTGCACAGATACAGTTAAACTCTTTATTAAATAAAGAAAGGAGTAGCTCTGCCATTTCCTCATTATCCTCAACAATCAGCAATGTCTGTTGTGAGGTAAGAACTTGCGTAGCACTATTAATGTGATTATCAGCACTTTCAACCATAGGCAATGATACAGTGAAGCAGCTACCTTCAGCGATTTTACTGCTTACACTGATAGAACCACCGTATTGTTCAACGAGCTGTTTTACTAAGCTCAGGCCAATACCACTACCTGGTTCTGATGATGCTACGCGAGTAAAGCGCTGAAAAACCGACTGCTGATGCTCACTGGCAATACCCACGCCGGTATCAGTAATTTTAAACTGTAACGCTTGCTGCGCTTCACTAATGTGAATATCGACTTTGCCGCCTGCAGGGGTGTACTTAAGTGCATTGCTTATCAGGTTACTAAAAATCGAGTGAGCATGTTCAGGAGCAAGGTTAATCTTAAAGGCTTTCGTGGTGGTGTCAGTGAAGCTAAATTGCAGCTGTTTTTGCTCATACAGAGGCCTGAAATCCGCCACTAAATCTGTTAAAAATGGCGTAATAGAATAGGGGCTGACAGTGTAAATTGCCGTGCTTGGGCGTTGACTCAATTGTAAAAGTTGATTGATTAGCTCTAGTAAGCGTTGGCAGTTTCGTTTAATACTGGCTAGTTGCGTTTGAGCTTTTGGATCGGCATTGCTTCGCTGCAATTGACTGATCGGAGCGAGTATTAAGCTAAGTGGTGTTTTGAGTTCGTGGCTAATGTTATCTAAAAAAAGGTCTTTTAATTTGTTGAGCTCAATTTCGGTTTGCTTCTCTTGCTCTGCTAGTTTGCGCTTGTACAAGGCATTTAACACAAGCCAAGTCAGTGCTAAAGCAAACACAAAGTAAATACAGTAGGCTAGTTTAGTTTGCCACCAAGGAGGCACAACAGTAAGTTCTAACAGCTGTGTACTGTCACTCCATTGACCATATTGATCTTTTGCTTTTAGCAATAACTGGTAGTGACCAGCAGGCAGCTGTGGATAGTTAATTTGTCTAAGGGATGCATCGGTATATAAAAATTGCTCATCAAAGCCAGCTAGCTTGTAGCCATATTGATAATGTTTTGGAGTCGCACCATTTTTTAATGCACTAAATTTAAAGCCGATAACCCCAGCTGATTGAGCAAACGAGAATGTCTGAGTTGCACTAGCAAGGGTATTGGTTTGCTTATCAAAATGATTACTTTTAATTGTTTGGTTATTAAGTAATAACTCAGTTAACACTGGCGTAGGGGGTGTGTGCGATAAGGTTAGTTGCTCAGGGTAAAAATGATTGTAGCCATTAATACCACCAAAAAATAACTCGCCATCGTCAGCTTGAAAGCTCGCACCTAATATAAATGACTGGTGTTGAATACCATCTTCAGGCAAAAACTGCTGCATTTGCTGCGTGCTGGGGTTATAACGAGTAAGTCCGCCATTGGTTGCAAGCCAAAGCATGTCTTGTTTATCGGCAAGAATGTCAAAAATGTTGTCATTAGCTAAACCTTGTTGTTCAGTAATCTGTTTCACTGTGAGGGTATGCTTGTTGACTTGATTCAAGCCTTGCATGGTGCCAACCCAAATGCTGTCTTCACTGAGTAATAAAGAGGTAACCATATTGTGGCTAAGCCCTGTCTCACCAGAGCTTTGTTCATCTAATAAACTAAATTGCTCTGTTGATATATCGAGTTTATTGAGTCCTGCTCGGGTACCAATCCACAGTGCATGCTCTTTATTATCATAAGCCAAAGTAAATACGGTGTTGTTGGCAAGGCTATTTTGCGTATCACTGTGCTTATAGTGAGTTACTTTGGCAGAGGCTGGTTCAAAGCGGGTTAAGCCTTGGTTACTACCTAGCCAAAGCGCACCTGTTTTGTCGCTGGTAATTGCGTAAACACGGTCACTGGCTAGCTGGTGGCTTTGCATGGTGAAAGCTGTAAACTCATCAAGGCTGTCTTGATACTTTATTAAGCCGCCTCCGTACGTACCTATCCACAACTGCTGGTTAGCGTCTTCGTGTAGGGCAAATATATTGTTATTGGTTAGGGCGTCTTTAAAGTGCTGATAACCAGAGGTTGTTTTGCGATTGAGTCCATCACGGGTACCAACCCAGACCTCACCATTGGCTCTTTTAACTATTGAACGGACAAAGTTATGACTTAACGAATTTGCTTGAGAGGTTTTTAATTGATGAGAGAACTGTTGCTGCTTAGGATCATAGCGGTGCACACCATAGCCGTCTGTGCCCAGCCAAATAATACCTTGCGAGTCTTGATAAAGAGAAAGCAAATAGTCGCTGCTTAAGCCATTGTGGTTTTGTTTGTCATGACGATGTTGAGTGAATCGCTCTTGTAAGTCAGCACCTGCAGGTAAAAGGTATAGACCTTGCCCGTAGCTTGTAAGCCAAAGGTTTTGCTGTTGGTCAATCAGGCTGTCTGTTACCCAGATTCCATTAAACTGTTCGATTTCTTCACTACTTTGCGTTGCTAAATTTAATATATGAAGACCTTTTTTAGCGCCAATAAGCAGCTTTTCGTCATTAAGCAATTTGAGATGCCAGAGCGGCACGGAAATCTGAGCATGCTGAGTAAATTGCTCAGTGCTTGAGTTAAATGAAATAAGCCCTTTATCTGTGGCAAGCCAAATTAGTTCATCGGTAATAACAATGTCTCGAACCAGTGGCTGCGCTGATTCATAGTGAAAGTGTGTAAAGCTATTATTTGATACATCAAAACGGGTTAATTTACCGTGTTCGTGGCCAAGCCACATAACATCGTCTTTAGCTAACGCCATAGACCAAATTTTATCTTCACTTAGGCTTTCATTATGGTGTGTAGAAAACACCTCAAACAGACCGGTTTTAGGGTTGAGTCTATTAAGCCCTTTGCTTGCAGTCGAAAACCATAGCTGGTTTTTACTATCTCTAACACAGCCTGTAATCCAATTCCCTGAAATGCTTTTATCATCGCTGTTAGCTTTAAAACGCTTAAATTCATAACCATCAAAGCGATTTAAGCCACCTTGTGTGGCAAACCATAAAAAACCTTGTTGGTCAGTGATGCTGCAAGTGATTGAATTTTGGCTCAGGCCCTGCTGACTATTAAAAGTGCTAAGGTGTAAAGAACGGGCACTACTCTGATTAGCCATCAACAAAATGAGGCATAACAATACAATATTAAAAGGGGATTTTAATAGCAGCACACTGATCCATGTTGTTTTATGTTCCTGTAATGGGTTTATGATAAACTGCTTTTTAATCAATGTTAATATTGATTTTTAAACGAACTGATGAGATTTTAACTAATGGGTATCTTTTACTCTTGTGTTAATGAATTGCGTAAGTATAATAGGCATCCACTTTGCAGGGGCGTAGTTCCAATTGGTAGAACAGCGGTCTCCAAAACCGACGGTTGGGAGTTCGAATCTCTCCGCCCCTGCCACTTTTTACACAATGTGTGCTAAGTCTGAAATTAAAAATCGGTTTAAACAAGTCAGTTTTTAAGTTTAGATTTTAATGGATTAACCCTGCCAGAGCGCAGGGTTGTTGTGTCTGTAGTTAAGGTAAAAATATTATGAGCACGAATGTAGAAACACCATCAAGTGCGATGGATTCAGTAAAGTGGATTGTAGCAATTGCGCTACTAGCAGGCGCAGTCGTTGGTAACCACATGTATGCAGACCAATCTGTATTATTACGTGCTATTGGTGTAGTGGTTGCTGTTGCAGCTGGTTTAGGCATTGCCTCACTAACTGAAAAAGGTCGTACTTTTCTTGCGTTTGCAAAAGAAGCACGTATCGAAGTACGTAAAGTTGTGTGGCCAACTCGCCAAGAAACAACACATACGACATTAATTGTAATGGTTGCAACTGTGATTATGGCGCTTATCCTTTGGGGATTAGATGGCATTTTATTCCGCGCAGTAGGCTTTTTAACTGGATTGGAGATCTAATCCCATGTCGGATGAGAAGAACGAAAAGAAACTACGTTGGTACGTAGTACAAGCTTTCTCTGGTTACGAGAAGCGTGTAGCACAAACTATTCTTGAGCACATCAAGATCGAAGGTTTGGAAGATAGTTTTGGTGAAGTATTAGTACCAACTGAAGAAGTTGTTGAGATGCGCGCTGGCCAAAAGCGTAAGTCTGAGCGTAAATTCTTCCCAGGTTACGTACTAGTTCAAATGGACATGAACGATGCAAGCTGGCACCTAGTGAACAGCACTGCTCGTGTTATGGGCTTCATTGGTGGTACGTCTGATCGTCCAGCACCAATTAGCCAAAAAGAAGCTGACCGCATCTTAAACCGTCTTCAAGAGAACTCTGAAGCACCTAAGCCAGCTACATTATTCGAGCCAGGCGAAGTTGTTCGTGTTATCGATGGTCCATTTGCTGACTTCAGCGGTGTTGTTGAAGAAGTTGATTACGAGAAGAGCCGCGTGAAAGTGTCTGTTCTTATCTTCGGTCGTTCGACACCTGTTGACCTTGAATTTGGTCAAGTTGAGCAAGACAAGTAAGTAAAAAATTAAAGCTGCCAAAATCGTTTAATATTTTGGCAATAAGCTTGAAAAAGGCCGCTGATTAACTTATAATCAGCGGCCTTTTTGTGTTAGGGCAAGTTACAACTTGTTTTATCACTAAAAAGTGAGAACCAATTTTTAAACTGGGAAGCCGTTAGAGTACGCGTCCTCGCGCGCACAAGGCTATGACCCACCAAATGAGGTATTTATTATGGCTAAAAAAGTTGAAGCTATTATCAAGCTACAAGTTGCCGCTGGTATGGCTAACCCTAGTCCTCCAGTAGGTCCAGCACTAGGTCAACACGGTGTAAACATCATGGAATTCTGTAAAGCGTTCAACGCACGTACAGAATCTATCGAAAAAGGCGCTCCAGTTCCTGTAGTGATCTCTGTTTACGGTGACCGTTCTTTCACGTTCGACATGAAAACTCCACCGGCTGCTTACTTACTTAAGAAAGCTGCAGGCATCAAATCAGGTTCTGGCCGTCCTAACACTGAAAAAGTGGGTACAGTAACTCGTGCTCAACTTGAAGAAATCGTTGAGACAAAACGACCTGACCTTACAGCGGCTGATATGGACGCTGCAGTTCGCACTATCGCAGGTTCTGCGCGTGCGATGGGCTTGAACGTAGAGGACTAAGATAATGGCAAAATTAACTAAACGTATGCGTACTATCCGCGAAAAAGTGGATGTAACTAAAGATTACGAAATCAACGAAGCAGTTGCTCTTTTAAAAGAGTTAGCGACAGCTAAATTCGTAGAAAGTGTTGACGTTGCTGTTAACCTTGGTATCGATGCTCGTAAATCTGACCAAAACGTACGTGGTGCAACTGTACTACCTAACGGTACTGGTCGTGAAGTTCGTGTTGCTGTATTCACACAAGGCGCTAACGCAGATGCTGCGAAAGAAGCTGGTGCTGAATTAGTGGGCATGGAAGATCTTGCTGATCTAGTTAAGAAAGGCGAGATGAACTTTGACGTTGTTGTTGCATCTCCAGACGCTATGCGTGTTGTTGGTCAACTAGGTCAAATCTTAGGTCCACGTGGTCTAATGCCAAACCCTAAAACTGGTACTGTAACGCCTAACGTTGCAGAAGCAGTTAAAAACGCGAAAGCAGGTCAAGTTCGTTACCGTAACGACAAGAACGGTATCATCCATACTACTATCGGTAAGGTTGATTTCACTGCTGAGCAACTTCAACAAAACCTTGAAGCTCTTATTGTTGCGCTTAAGAAGGCTAAACCTTCTCAAGCAAAAGGTACTTACGTGAAGAAAGTAACTATCTCTACAACAATGGGCGCAGGTGTTGCTGTTGACCAAAACTCTCTAAGCACAGTTGTTGCTTAATTAAGAGTTTACATGGCGCGAAATTTGAACTATAATTTTGCGCCATTTTGTTGAGAAAGTTAATTTCAAAACAAGTAAAGAATTCGGGTTGAAGTCCATAATTTCGTAATGCCTTCGGGTAAAAACGATAAATTGGACTTCCGTCCAAGACCGTAGGCGGCTTCGGCCTTAATATTTTACCTACGTAGACGGTGTGAATCCCCAGATAGATTTTTCCTAATCTTCTGGCTCTCGCCGTAAAAAGCATCTCCATCTTAGATGGGGAAGAGTAGAACAGGGAAGCCAATTTCGGCAACCCATTAAACCAGGAGTAACACCCATGGCTTTAAATCTTCAAGGCAAAAAAGCAATTGTTGCTGAAGTCAACGAAGCAGCCACTGGTGCTCTTTCTGCAGTTGTTGCAGATTCTCGTGGTGTAACAGTTGGTGCTATCACTGCCCTTCGTAAAGAAGCTCGTGAAGCTGGTGTATGGATGAAAGTTGTTCGTAACACTTTAGCTAAACGTGCTGTTGAAGGTACAGATTTTGAGTGCCTTTCTGACTCACTTGTAGGTCCAAGCTTAATCGCTTTCTCTTCAGAGCACCCAGGTGCTGCTGCGCGTATCTTCAAAGATTTCGCGAAGAAGAACGAGAAATTCGAAGTTAAGACGGCTGCATTTGAAGGTAACGTAGTAGACGCAGCTATGCTAGCAACTCTACCTACTTACGACGAAGCTGTTGCACGCTTAATGAGCGCTATGAAAGAAGCGTCTGCAGGTAAATTGTGTAAAACAATTGAAGCAGTACGTGTACAGAAAGAAGAGCAAGCTGCTTAATTTTAAGCTGTTTTTTTGTTCACTTTCGGTGTAATATTTTTTTTGGGCTATATTTAGTCCGTAATAATTAGGAAATTTGTAATGTCTGTAACTAAAGACCAAATCCTTGATGCTATTGCTGAAATGTCAGTAATGGACGTTGTTGCTCTAGTTGAAGCAATGGAAGAAAAATTCGGCGTAACTGCAGCTGCTGCTGTTGTTGCTGGTCCTGCTGCTGAAGCAGCTGAAGAAAAGACTGAGTTCGACGTAATCCTTACTGGCGCTGGCGCTAACAAGGTTGCAGCTATCAAAGCTGTACGTGGTGCTACTGGTCTTGGCCTTAAAGAAGCTAAAGCACTTGTTGAAGCTGCTCCTGCACCTATCAAAGAAGGTGTATCTAAAGAAGAAGCTGAAGCACTTGCAAAAGACCTTACTGAAGCTGGTGCTGAAGTTGAGGTTAAGTAATCTAGCTTACGCTAGGTTCGCTGCCTGAGTAATCAGGCAAGGGCTGGTGATTATTTAATCACCGGCCTTTTTGCGCTATAGAGCGATGCAATCCTGTGACGCAAATAAAATCTAATTTTCTCTTTACTTTCAAGTTGTTACCTATTTTGGTGTTGAAAGTGTCAGAGCAAAATAGAACAACAATTTAATGTTGTACATCTTGGCTTAGATGCCAGTTAAGTCTGTTCTTACAAGAACAGGTCGGGTCAAAGATCAGCAAGCTGAGGAACCCCATGGCTTACTCTTATTCTGAAAAGAAACGTATCCGTAAGGATTTTGGTAAACGTCCACAAGTTTTGGATATACCTTTCTTACTGTCGACGCAGTTAGAATCGTTTAAAAAATTCTTAGTCCCTGACGCTGATGGCGATCACGGTTTGGAAGCTGCTTTCCGTTCTGTGTTTCCTATCAAAAGCTACTCGGGAAATTCTGAGCTTCAATACGTAAGTTATCGTATTGGTGAGCCAGTATTCGATGTAAAAGAATGTCAAATTCGCGGTGTGACTTATTCTGCTCCACTTCGCGTAAAATTGCGTCTTGTGGTGATGGACAAAGAAGCACCAGGCACAGTTAAAGACATTAAAGAGCAAGAAGTTTACATGGGCGAAATTCCGCTCATGACTGATACCGGTACCTTTGTTATCAATGGTACAGAGCGTGTTATCGTTTCTCAGCTACACCGTAGCCCTGGTGTATTCTTTGATAACGACCGCGGTAAAACTCACTCGTCAGGTAAAGTACTTTATAACGCGCGTGTAATTCCTTACCGTGGTTCATGGTTAGACTTCGAGTTTGATGCAAAAGATAACCTTTATGTACGTATTGACCGTCGTCGTAAATTACCGGCGTCAATCATCTTACGTGCACTTGAGTACTCAACGGATGAAATCCTAGAGATATTCTTCGATACAACTGCGTTTGAAGTTGCTGACGGTAAAGTTCTTATGGAACTTGTTCCTTCACGCTTACGTGGTGAAACTGCCGCTTTTGATATCAAAGGCGAAGACGGTGAAGTCCTTGTTGAAGCGGGTCGTCGTATTACTGCGCGTCACATCAAGAACATCGAGAAAAAAGGTATTAACCAATTAGAAGTACCGCATGAGTACATCATTGGTCGTGTTGTAGCTAAAAACTATGTTGATGAGTCAACGGGTGAGATCATCGCAAACGCGAATGACGAGCTATCACTTGAGCTAATGGCTGAATTGGTTAAAGCAGGTCACACTAAGATTGATACACTATATATCAACGAAGTGGACAGCGGCGCCTACATGTCAGATACATTACGTATCGACACAACAAGCAACCGTTTAGAAGCATTAGTAGAAATTTATCGCATGATGCGCCCAGGCGAGCCACCGACGAAAGACGCGGCTGAAGCCTTATTTGATAACTTGTTCTTCTCTGACGAGCGTTACGATTTATCAACAGTTGGTCGTATGAAGTTCAATAGCCGTGTAGGTTATGACTCAGATACTGGCCCTGGCACATTATCGAAAGAAGACATCGTAGCTGTTATGAAAGTGCTTATCGCTATTCGTAACGGTGTTGGCGATGTTGATGATATCGACCACTTAGGCAACCGTCGTATCCGTAGTGTTGGCGAAATGGCTGAGAACCAATTCCGCGTTGGTCTAGTACGTGTTGAGCGTGCTGTACGTGAGCGTTTAAGCTTAGGTGACCTTGACGCTGTAATGCCACAAGATCTTATTAACGCTAAGCCTATTTCGGCTGCGGTTAAAGAGTTCTTTGGTTCATCTCAGTTATCACAGTTCATGGACCAAAATAACCCGCTTTCAGAAGTAACGCACAAGCGTCGTATTTCTGCATTAGGCCCGGGTGGTTTAACACGTGAACGCGCTGGCTTCGAGGTTCGAGACGTTCACGTAACTCACTATGGTCGTGTATGTCCAATCGAAACGCCTGAGGGTCCAAACATCGGTCTAATTAACTCATTGTCTACGTACGCACGTACTAATGACTATGGTTTCTTAGAAACACCTTACCGTAAAGTGGTAAACGGTGTAGTTACTGATGAAGTAGATTACTTATCAGCCATTGAAGAAGGTCAGTTTGTTATCGCTCAGGCGAACTCAAACTTGAACGAAAACAATGAGTTTGTTGATGAACTAATTCCATGTCGTCACAAAGGTGAATCAACCTTTATGGGCAAAATGGACCAGCAATATATGGACGTATCACCACAACAGGTGATCTCTGTAGCGGCAGCACTTATCCCGTTCCTAGAACACGATGATGCTAACCGTGCATTGATGGGTTCAAACATGCAACGTCAAGCCGTACCAACACTTATCGCGGACAAACCGCTGGTAGGTACAGGTATCGAGCTTACACTAGCGAAAGATTCTGGTGTAACTATCGTTGCTAAGCGTGGTGGTGAAGTAATGTATGCGGATGCAAGCCGCATCGTTGTAAATGTACATGAAGATGAGCGTATTCCAGGTGAAGCGGGCATCGATATTTACAACCTTACTAAATACACTCGCTCAAACCAAAATACATGTATTAACCAAAAACCAACTTGTATGGTTGGTGAGCCGGTAACACGTGGTGACGTATTAGCAGATGGTCCTTCGACTGACCTAGGTGACTTAGCACTTGGTCAAAACCTTCGCGTGGCATTCATGCCATGGAACGGTTATAACTTCGAGGATTCAATCCTACTATCTGAGCGTGTAGTTCAAGAAGATCGTCTAACGACTATCCACATTCAAGAACTACAATGTATCGCACGTGATACTAAATTAGGTCCTGAAGAGATCACAGCAGATATCCCTAACGTCGGTGAGTCTGCACTAGGCAAGCTTGATGAATCAGGCGTTGTTTATATCGGTGCTGAAGTTAAAGGCGGCGATATCCTAGTAGGTAAAGTGACTCCGAAAGGCGAAACGCAATTAACACCAGAAGAAAAGCTACTACGTGCTATCTTCGGTGAGAAAGCGTCAGACGTTAAAGACAGCTCTTTACGCGTACCAAACTCTGTAACTGGTACTGTAATCGACGTACAAGTTTTTACCCGTGACGGTGTTGAAAAAGATAAGCGTGCGTTAGAAGTTGAAGACATGCAGCTTCGCGAAGCGAAGAAAGACTTCAACGAAGAGTTCCGTATCTTAGAAGCAGGTGTATTAGACCGTGCTCGTAAGTTACTTGTTGACGCAGGTCTGAACGCAGATTCAATTGCATCACTAAATGCTGAAAAGCTGCTTACTCAAAGCCTTGCTGAAGAAGACAAGCAAGCTGAACTTGAGCAACTAGCTGCCCAGTACGATGAGCTTAAAGCTGAATACGATAAGAAGTTTGAAAACAAACGTCGTAAGATCACTCAAGGTGATGACCTAGCACCAGGCGTACTTAAGATTGTTAAAGTATACCTAGCTGTTAAACGTCGTATCCAACCAGGTGATAAGATGGCGGGTCGTCACGGTAACAAAGGTGTTATCTCGACTATCGTACCAGTAGAAGATATGCCATACGATGACAAAGGTCGTACGGTAGACATCGTTCTGAACCCGCTAGGTGTACCATCACGTATGAACATCGGTCAGATCCTAGAAACACACATGGGTCTTGCTGCACGTGGTGTGGGTGAGCGCTTAGAAGAAATGATGAAAGAGCAGCGTGAACTGCACGAAATCCGTAGCTTCGTTAAGAAAGTTTACGAATTAGGTGATTGTCGTCAGAAAGTTGATATCGACTCGTTCTCTGATGATGAAGTTCGTCGCTTAGCTGATAACTTGAAAGGTGGTTTACCGATCGCAACTCCAGCCTTTGATGGTGCTCGTGAAAGCGAAATCAAAGACTTACTAGAGCTTGGTGGTTATCCAAGAAGCGGTCAAGTTACACTTTATGATGGCCGTACTGGCGATCAGTTCGAACGTCAAGTAACTGTTGGTTACATGTACATGCTGAAACTTAACCACTTGGTTGATGACAAGATGCACGCACGCTCAACTGGTTCTTACAGCCTTGTTACTCAGCAGCCGCTGGGTGGTAAAGCTCAGTTCGGTGGCCAGCGTTTCGGTGAGATGGAGGTGTGGGCACTAGAAGCTTACGGTGCTGCATATACTCTACAAGAAATGCTAACAGTGAAATCGGATGACGTGAACGGTCGTACTAAGATGTATAAGAACATCGTAGATGGTAACCATAAGATGGAACCAGGTATGCCAGAATCGTTCAACGTATTGTTGAAAGAAATCCGCTCACTGGGTATCAACATCGAGTTGGAAGAAAATTAAGCCATTTAGGTGCGGCGTAAGCCGCACCTGTTAGGCCGAATAGAATGTAGGGGCGATTGGTTCGCCCTCAAGATTAACCTCCGACAGGAGAGCTAAGGTGAAAGACTTACTTAAGTTTCTGAAGCAACAAAATAAGACCGAAGAATTCGATGCAATTCGCATTGGTCTTGCTTCGCCAGATATGGTTCGTTCATGGTCATACGGTGAAGTAAAGAAACCTGAGACAATCAACTACCGTACTTTCAAGCCTGAGCGCGACGGCTTATTCTGTGCCCGTATTTTCGGCCCAGTGAAAGATTATGAGTGTTTATGTGGTAAATATAAGCGCCTTAAGCACCGTGGTGTTATTTGTGAAAAGTGTGGCGTTGAAGTAACGCTTACTAAAGTGCGTCGTGACCGTATGGGTCACATTGAGCTTGCGAGCCCAGTTGCGCACATTTGGTTCTTAAAATCATTACCGTCACGTATTGGCTTAATGCTAGACATGACACTTCGTGACATCGAGCGCGTACTTTACTTCGAATCATTCGTAGTAACTGAGCCTGGTATGACAACGCTTGAGCGTGGTCAGCTTTTAGGTGAAGAAGAGTACCTAGATGCACTTGAAGAGCACGGTGATGAGTTTGAAGCGAAGATGGGTGCAGAAGCAGTATTAGACTTGCTTCGTGAACTTGATCTTGGCCAATTAATTGCTGAAATGCGCGAAGAGTTACCAACAATTAACTCTGAAACTAAGCGTAAGAAGATCACTAAACGTCTTAAATTAATGGAATCTTTCCACCAATCAGGTAACAACCCTGAGTGGATGATCATGACAGTACTTCCAGTACTTCCGCCTGATCTACGTCCATTAGTACCACTAGACGGTGGTCGTTTTGCGACTTCTGATCTGAATGACCTTTACCGTCGTGTTATTAACCGTAATAACCGTCTTAAGCGTCTATTAGATCTAGCAGCACCAGACATTATCGTACGCAACGAAAAACGTATGTTACAAGAAGCGGTAGATGCGCTACTTGATAACGGTCGTCGCGGTCGTGCGATTACAGGTTCTAACAAACGTCCTCTTAAATCGCTTGCTGATATGATCAAAGGTAAGCAAGGTCGTTTCCGTCAGAACTTACTTGGTAAACGTGTAGATTACTCTGGCCGTTCTGTAATCACAGTAGGTCCTACGCTTAAACTACACCAGTGTGGTCTTCCTAAGAAGATGGCACTTGAGCTATTCAAACCATTTATCTACGGCAAATTAGAGCGTCGCGGCATGGCTACGACTATCAAAGCTGCTAAGAAGATGGTTGAGCGTGAAGTGGCAGAAGTATGGGATGTATTAGACGAAGTAATTCGTGAACATCCAGTATTACTTAACCGTGCACCAACACTTCACCGTTTGGGTATCCAAGCGTTCGAACCTGTGCTTATCGAAGGTAAAGCGATCCATTTACACCCATTAGTTTGTGCGGCGTACAACGCTGACTTCGATGGTGACCAAATGGCGGTACACGTACCGTTAACGCTTGAAGCACAGTTAGAAGCACGTGCTCTAATGATGTCTACAAACAACATCCTATCTCCAGCGAATGGTGAGCCAATCATCGTTCCTTCACAGGACGTTGTATTAGGTCTTTACTACATGACGCGTGATCGCATCAATGCGAAAGGCGAAGGTACTGTATTTAAAGATCCTAAAGAAGCTGAAAAAGCATACCGCAGTGGTAATGCTGAGCTACATGCGCGCGTAAAAGTACGTATTAGCGAAACAGTTGACAATGAAGAAGGTGAAGCAGTTGAGCAAGTATCTATTGTTGAAACAACAGTAGGTCGTGCAATTCTTTCACTAATCCTACCTAAAGGCATGCCGTTTGAGTTAATCAACCAAGCCCTAGGTAAGAAACAAATTTCTGGCTTATTAAACGAGTGTTACCGTCGTCTAGGTCTTAAAGATACCGTTATCTTTGCTGACCAAGTAATGTACACAGGTTTCCACTACGCAATGAAGTCAGGTGTTTCAATCGGTATCGATGACCTAGTTATCCCACCGGTTAAAGCAGAAATCATTGAATCAGCGGAAGCTGAAGTAACTGAAATCAACCAACAATTCCAATCAGGTCTTGTAACGGCTGGTGAAAAGTACAACAAAGTTATCGATATCTGGTCACGTGTAAATGAAAACTTATCACGTGAGATGATGGCGAACTTATCAAAAGACACTGTAATCAACGCGAAAGGCGAAGAAGAAGAGCAATCTTCATTTAACTCAGTGTTTATGATGGCAGACTCAGGTGCACGTGGTAGCGCCGCTCAGATCCGTCAGTTAGCGGGTATGCGTGGTCTAATGGCACGTCCAGATGGTTCAATCATCGAGACACCAATCACGGCGAACTTCCGTGAAGGTCTGAACGTACTACAGTACTTCATCTCAACGCACGGTGCGCGTAAAGGTCTTGCCGATACAGCACTTAAAACAGCAAACTCGGGTTACTTAACGCGTCGTCTAGTAGACGTTGCACAAGACTTAGTAATCAACGAAGACGACTGTGGCACAGAAGATGGCTTAACAATGAAACCGCTTATCGAAGGTGGTGACGTTGTAGAAGCACTTCGTGAACGTGTACTAGGTCGTGTTGTTGCTGAAGATGTATTAATTCCAAATACTAACGAGGTACTTGTTGAGCGTAACGTGATGCTTGACGAAAAACTGTGTGACCTTTTAGAAGAGCACTCAGTGGATGAAGTACGCGTTCGTTCAGTAATCACTTGTGATAATGACTTTGGTGTATGTGCTAAGTGTTACGGTCGTGACCTTGCGCGTGGCCACATCATCAACCCAGGTGAGTCAGTAGGTGTTATTGCGGCACAATCAATCGGTGAGCCGGGTACACAGCTTACGATGCGTACCTTCCACATCGGTGGTGCGGCATCTCGAGCGTCTGCTGAAAACAGTGTACAAGTTAAAACTAACGGTACATTGAAGTTACACAATGCGAAGTACGTATTAAACACAGACGGTAAGATTGTTATCACGTCTCGTTCAACAGAGATCACTATCATCGATAGCTTTGGTCGTGAGAAAGAGCGTTATAAAGTACCTTACGGTGCGGTGTTAGCAGTACAAGATAATGCAGAAGTTCAAGGTAACGACATCGTTGCTACTTGGGACCCGCATAGTCACCCAATCGTTCTTGAGCACAAGTCAAAAATCTCGTTCAGCGACATTGATGACTCAAATACCGAAGCACAAACAGACGAGTTAACTGGTTTAACACGTGTGGTTGTTAAAGACTTAGGTAAAGCGAATGCGAAAGAACCTAAACTAATCATCGAAAGCGATGAGCGTGGTCTGCAAGAAACACGTCTTCCTTCATTCACAACGATTGAAGTAACAGACGGTGCAACTGCAAACCCAGGTGACGTACTTGCACGTATTCCGCAAGAAGGTTCGAAGACTCGTGATATCACGGGTGGTCTACCTCGCGTAGCTGACTTATTCGAAGCACGTAAGCCGAAAGATCCTGCAATCCTTGCAGAAATCACAGGTACTATCAGCTTCGGTAAAGAAACTAAAGGTAAGAAGCGTCTTGTAATCACTCCTGCTGAGGGTGACGCATACGAAGAGATGATCCCTAAATGGCGTCAACTTAACGTGTTCGAAGGTGAGCAAGTGTCTAAAGGTGAGGTTATCGCCGATGGTCCTGAGTCACCACATGACATCTTACGCCTACGTGGTGTAACTCATGTAGCTAACTACATCGTTAACGAAGTGCAAGAGGTTTACCGCTTGCAAGGCGTTAAGATCAATGACAAGCACATTGAGACAATTATTCGTCAGATGCTACGTAAATGTATCATCCTTGACGGCGGTGACACTGAGTTCTTAGCCGGTGAACAAGTTGAAGTAGCACGCGTTAATATTTCTAACCGTGAACTTGAGAAACAAGGCAAGATCCCAGCGAAGTTTGAAATCCAGTTAATGGGTATCACTAAAGCGTCACTTGCAACAGAATCTTTCATTTCTGCAGCATCGTTCCAGGAGACAACTCGTGTCCTAACTGAAGCCGCTGTAAATGGTAAGAGCGATGAGCTTCGTGGTCTGAAAGAAAACGTAATCGTGGGTCGTCTGATCCCAGCTGGTACAGGCTTTGCGTATCACCAAGACCGTTTAAACCGTCGCAAGCAAGGTGAAATCGTTGAAGAGCAAACAGTAAGCGCTGAAGAGGCAACTCAAGCACTTACTGACGCACTAAACGCAGATATCTCTGGAAACCAATAATCTCAGCTTAATCAATAGATTAAGAAATCGTAAGGCAGTTATCTTCTGCCTTACGATGAGTTAAGGTTGACAGGTTAAACTTTGCTCATTAAAATTCCGCCACCCATTTGCCTGCACGTTTTGTAACGAGCATGTAAACAGGGCGGATTTTTTATTTTTTCAGTAGTAATTTTAATTTCAGGAGCTATTTAAATGGCAACTATTAACCAGCTAGTGCGTAAGCCACGTCGTAGCAAAGTTACTAAAAGTAACTCAGCTGCACTTAAAGCTTGTCCGCAAAAGCGTGGTGTATGTACTCGTGTATATACAACTACACCTAAGAAACCAAACTCTGCATTACGTAAAGTAGCGCGTGTTCGTTTAACTAACGGTTTCGAAGTAACATCTTACATTGGTGGTGAAGGCCACAACTTACAAGAGCACAGTGTAATCCTAATCCGTGGTGGTCGTGTTAAAGACTTACCAGGTGTGCGTTTCCACACTGTACGTGGTGCACTTGACTGTGCAGGCGTTAGCGACCGTCGTCAAGCTCGTTCTAAATACGGTGCTAAACGCCCTAAGGGCTAATGGTTCTCCGTTAGTAAGGCCAAGCACTAAATTTTTAAATTAATTGTTTTGGGTATTGACTCTAAAAGAGCAAACCTGAAGATACCGGAGATACAAAATGCCTAGAAGACGCGTAATAGGTCAACGTAAAATTCTTCCAGATCCTAAGTTCGGATCGGAACTTCTTGCTAAATTCGTTAACGTAGTAATGTTAGACGGCAAGAAATCTACTGCTGAAAAAATCGTTTATGGTGCGTTAGACGTGGCTGCTGAGAAATCAGGCAAGTCGCACCTTGAAATCTTTGAAGCTGCACTTGAAAACGTTCGCCCACAGGTAGAGGTTAAATCTCGCCGTGTTGGTGGTTCAACGTACCAAGTACCAGTTGAAGTACGTCCAGTACGTCGCAACGCATTAGGTATGCGTTGGTTAGTAGACGCTGCACGTAAGCGTGGCGAAAAATCTATGGGCTTACGTTTAGCTCAAGAAATCGTTGACGCTGCTGACAACAAAGGCACTGCGGTTAAGAAACGTGAAGACGTTCACCGTATGGCTGAAGCGAATAAAGCATTCGCTCATTACCGTTGGTAATCTGCCCTTAACCTTTAAGAGGATCATATGGCACGTACAACTCCACTTGAGCGCTATCGCAATATCGGTATTTGCGCTCACGTAGATGCAGGTAAAACCACCACAACAGAACGTGTTCTGTTCTACACGGGTCTTTCTCATAAGATCGGTGAAGTACATGATGGTGCTGCAACTATGGATTGGATGGAGCAGGAACAAGAGCGTGGTATCACAATCACTTCTGCTGCAACAACGTGTTTCTGGAAAGGGATGGACGCTCAATTTGACGACCATCGCATCAATATCATTGATACGCCAGGACACGTAGATTTCACTATCGAAGTAGAGCGTTCTTTACGCGTACTAGATGGTGCGGTAGTTGTTCTTTGTGCTTCATCTGGTGTACAGCCGCAAACTGAGACAGTTTGGCGTCAAGCGAACAAATACGAAGTTCCTCGCATGATCTTCGTAAACAAAATGGATCGCACTGGCGCTGACTTCTTAACAGTTGTGGACCAGGTGAAATCTCGTCTTGGAGCAACGCCTGTTCCAATTCAGCTACCAATTGGTGCTGAAGACGACTTTAAAGGTGTTATTGACCTTATTAAGATGAAAGCCATTAACTGGAATGCCGAAGATCAAGGCATGACTTTCTCTTATGAGGCCATTCCGGCAGAGCTTCTGGAGCTTGCAGAAGAATGGCGTTCTCACATGGTTGAGAGCGCTGCTGAAGCATCAGAAGAACTAATGGACAAATATCTAGAAGGTGAAGACCTGACCGAAGCTGAAATTAAAGCAGCTTTACGTCAGCGCACATTAGCAAACGAAATTGTTCCAATGACGTGTGGTAGTGCATTTAAGAATAAGGGTGTTCAAGCTGTGCTTGATGCTGTTATCGAATATATGCCTGCGCCAACACAAGTGAAACAAATCCAAGGTATCGTTGAAGATGGTACTGAGGAAGAACGTCCTGCTGATGACAACGCACCGTTTGCCGCACTTGCTTTTAAGATTGCGACAGACCCGTTCGTTGGCACCTTGACCTTCTTCCGTGTTTACTCTGGTACTGTTAAACAGGGTGATGCGGTATACAATCCAGTTAAAAGTAAGCGTGAGCGACTTGGTCGTATCGTTCAGATGCATTCAAACTCACGTGAAGAGATCAAAGTAGTCTACGCAGGCGACATCGCAGCGGCTATTGGTCTTAAAGACGTAACAACAGGTGAGACACTGTGTGATCCGAACTCAATCATTACGCTTGAGCGTATGGAGTTCCCAGAGCCAGTTATCTCTGTTGCGGTTGAGCCTCGCACAGTCGCTGACCAAGATAAGATGGGTATCGCGTTAGGTAAACTAGCGGCAGAAGATCCATCTTTCAGAGTACAAACTGACGAAGAATCAGGCCAGACTATTATTTCTGGTATGGGTGAACTTCACCTTGATATCATTGTCGACCGTATGAAACGTGAATTCAGTGTTGAATGTAACGTTGGTAAGCCGCAGGTAGCATACCGTGAAGCTATCCGTTCAGCTGTTGAAGTTGAAGGGAAGTTCGTACGTCAATCAGGTGGTCGTGGTCAATATGGTCACGTCTGGCTTAAACTTGAACCGATGGATATTTCGGAAGATGATGCGCCAACTTACGAATTCGTTAACGAAATCGTTGGTGGTTCAGTTCCTAAAGAATACATCCCTGCGGTAGACAAAGGCATCCAAGAGCAAATGGCTCAAGGTGTGCTTGCTGGCTACCCATTACTTGGCGTTAAAGCGACTTTATATGATGGTTCATTCCATGATGTAGACTCGAATGAAATGGCATTTAAGATTGCAGGTTCAATGGCGATGAAGAAAGGTGCGCTTGAAGCAAACCCTGCTCTTCTAGAACCAGTAATGAAGGTTGAAGTTATCACTCCTGAAGAAAACATGGGTGATGTAGTTGGTGACTTAAACCGTCGCCGCGGCATGATCGAAGGCATGGAAGAAGCATTCGGTGGTCTTAAGCAAATTAATGCGCAAGTACCACTTTCTGAAATGTTTGGTTATGCAACTGATCTGCGATCTGCAACACAAGGCCGTGCATCTTACTCTATGGAGTTTTTGAAGTATGCAGAAGCCGCTAAAAACGTTGCAGATGCAATAATTGCAGCTCGCGCTGTTATATGATTTAGCTTGTCTGGCCCAATAGTGGGTCAGGCGTTAATTTCTTTATAGGAATTTTTTAAGATGGCAAAAGAAAAGTTTGAACGCGTAAAACCGCACGTAAACGTTGGTACAATCGGCCACGTTGACCACGGTAAAACAACTCTAACAGCAGCAATCACTAACGTACTTGCAAAAGTATACGGTGGTGTAGCTAAAGACTTCGCATCAATCGATAACGCTCCAGAAGAGCGTGAGCGTGGTATCACAATCTCAACTTCACACGTTGAGTACGATACTCCAACTCGTCACTACGCACACGTAGACTGTCCAGGACACGCCGATTATGTTAAAAACATGATCACTGGTGCTGCTCAAATGGACGGCGCAATCCTAGTAGTTGCTGCGACTGACGGTCCTATGCCACAAACTCGTGAGCACATCCTACTTTCTCGTCAGGTTGGTGTACCTTACATCATCGTATTCATGAACAAATGTGACATGGTTGACGACGAAGAGCTACTTGAGCTAGTTGAGATGGAAGTTCGTGAACTTCTTTCTGAGTACGACTTCCCAGGTGATGACTTACCACTAATCCAAGGTTCAGCGCTTAAAGCGTTAGAAGGCGAGAAAGAGTGGGAAGACAAAATCGTTGAGCTTGCAGAAGCACTAGATTCTTACATCCCAGAGCCAGAGCGTGACATCGATAAGCCATTCATCATGCCTATCGAAGACGTATTCTCAATCCAAGGTCGTGGTACTGTTGTAACTGGCCGTGTTGAAGCTGGTATCATCAACGTGAATGACGAAGTTGAAATCGTAGGTATCAAAGAAACTACGAAGACAACTTGTACAGGTGTTGAGATGTTCCGTAAGCTTCTAGACGAAGGTCGTGCGGGTGAGAACATCGGTGCACTTCTACGTGGTACTAAGCGTGAAGACGTTGAACGTGGTCAAGTACTAGCTAAGCCTGGTTCAATCACTCCACACACGAAGTTCACTTCAGAAGTATACGTACTTTCTAAAGATGAAGGTGGTCGTCACACTCCATTCTTCAAAGGTTACCGTCCACAGTTCTACTTCCGTACAACTGACGTAACAGGTGACGTACAGTTACCAGACGGCGTTGAAATGGTAATGCCTGGTGACAACATCAAGATGACTGTAGAACTAATCTGCCCAATCGCGATGGACGAAGGTTTACGTTTCGCTATCCGTGAAGGTGGCCGTACAGTTGGTGCTGGTGTTGTAGCAACTATCGTTGAGTAATCAACTGTAGTGATGCATCAAGCATTAAGAAAAACCCGAGCTTAGTCTCGGGTTTTTTTATGGCTGTGGAAAAGGTATTCGCTGATGAAAGGCTAATCTGCCGCCTTCAAACTCCCAATGGACGAAGGTTTACGCTTCGCTATCCGTGAAGGTGGCCGTACAGTTGGTGCTGGTGTTGTTGCAACTATCGTTGAGTAATCAACTATAGTGATGCATTAAGCATTAAGCATTAAGAAAAACCCGAGCTTAGTCTCGGGTTTTTTTATGGGTGAAAAAAGCTACCAGTTTTAAGTTTTAAGCAGTTTAGAGTGAAAGGCTAATCTGCCGCCTTCAAATTCCCAATGGACGAAGGTTTACGCTTCGCTATCCGTGAAGGTGGCCGTACAGTTGGTGCTGGTGTTGTTGCAACTATCGTTGAGTAATATCAACAGATAGAGCTTCACAGCTTATAAAAAGGTCGCCTAGGCGGCCTTTTTTAATGCCTGTAGGAAAGCTATCAGCTTTCAGACGTCAGATTAGATTGAGAGGGTTGTTTAGTGTGGTGTCTCACTCAGCATTTGCCCTGTTCATTCTTAGGGTAGGTTGGTTTGAGCGAAGCGAAACGAAACCCAACTTAAACAGAGCTATCAGCTTTCAGACGTCAGATCACACACACATAGAACGGTGGAGTTGTTTTGTGCGGTGTCTCACTCAGCATTCGGCCTGTTCATTCTTCGGGTAGGTTGGTTTGAGCGCAGCGAAACCCAACACAATCCATGTAAACCTTTTCTTTGGTAAAGCCAAACCACATTAAAGCACTCCCAAGGTTATGCTTGACCTAGAAGCTAGAACTTTTACCCTCGCAACTCACACCTAGCAACCAACTCTGTTATTTCTACTAAAACTAATTACTTACCTATAGCTAAAGTTGTTTTTGGTTTCATCATTTCGTCATGAAAAGTCACTTTTTTAGTAACAATGCCTTCTTAGTATGGCTGCGCTAATTATCCAAGTGCAGTTTAGTTAGCACTCAAATTCTTAAAAATAACGTACTAACGGAACGTAACGATGAAAATTAATAAAATTGCTACTGCAATTGGTTTAACGTTGGCATTGTCAGCGACGGCCAATGCAGGTGTGTTACCAGACAGTCAAAAACAAAATGATTGGTATAGTGCCGCTGAAACAAAATTAACAGAAAAAGAGGCGGCGGCTCAGGCTGAGCAAACGTTTAAAGCTAAAAATGTCATTTTATTTGTTGGTGATGGTATGGGTATCTCAACGCTGACTGCATCGCGTATTATGGCGGGACAAATGGAAGGCAAGTCAGGCGAAGAAGGCTTACTAAGCTTTGAAGAATTCCCTTACTCAGCGCAAATCAAAACTTATAACGTTGATGCGCAAACCCCTGACTCTGCAGGCACAATGACAGCAATTATTTCAGGTGTTAAAACCGATGTAGGTGTAATTGGTGTTAACGAAAATATCGAGCGTGGCGAGTGTGCAACTGTTGCGGGTAATGAGTTAATTACCGCAACAGAACTGGCAGAAATCAAAGGTCTAGCAACAGGTGTTATCTCTACGGCGCGTATTACTCACGCAACACCGGCTGCAACCTATGCAAAATCAGCTGACCGTAACTGGGAAGACGTATCAGACATGCCAGCTGATGCTGTAGAAGCGGGTTGTGAAGATATTGCCTCACAACTTGTAAATTTTGAGAAAAACCTAGAAGCACGCTTCGTAGGGACTGACGTAGATGGTCTTGAAGTTGTGATGGGCGGTGGTCGTCGTCACTTCTTACCAAAAGACGCAACGTTTAACTCAACTGATGCAGTGAGCGAAGTAGAAGGTGACCGTACGGATGAGCGTGACCTAACGGCTGAGTGGCAAGAAATGTACCCTGATGGTAAGTACGTCATGGACCAAGCAGGCTTCGATACACTAAATGCTGACAGCAAACGTGTATTTGCATTATTTAACGAATCACACATGCAATACGAAGCAGATCGCGCTAACGATGTAGCGGGTGAACCGTCATTATCTGAAATGACAGGTAAAGCAATTGATATCTTAAAGAGCAATGAAAAAGGCTTTTTCTT
The DNA here is from genome assembly GCF_017808125.1 of Pseudoalteromonas sp. PA2MD11. NCBI lineage: Bacteria > Pseudomonadati > Pseudomonadota > Gammaproteobacteria > Alteromonadales > Pseudoalteromonadaceae > Pseudoalteromonas > Pseudoalteromonas sp. PA2MD11. The sequence continues at coordinate 52,185 of NZ_JADKNF010000020.1, read as the reverse complement.
AACGGTTGAATCAGGCCGTATCGACCATGGCCACCATGCGGGCAATGCTTATAACGCGTTAAACGATACCGTTGAATTTGCCAAAGCAGTGCAAACAGCAGTTGAGAACACCAACCCAGAAGAAACTCTTATTCTTGTTACTGCCGACCACAGCCACGTATTCACTATCGCGGGCTACCCAAAGCGTGGTAATCCAATCTTAGGTCAAGTAGTTGCTATTGGTAGCGAAGAGCCAAGCCTTGCGGCAGATGGAATGCCTTACACCACAGTTGGTTATGCTAATGGTTTAGGTTTTCGCGATTTAGGCGATGAAACCGACGCTGATGCATCTTATAGCGAAGCGGCATTTGCAGGCCGTGTTGATTTAACGGGTGTTGATACGACTACTCCTGGTTATCACCAAGAAGCCACTGTGCCACTAAGTTCAGAGACTCATGCAGGTGAAGATATTTCACTGCATGCAAAAGGTCCAGGTGCGCAACTAGCACAAGGCGTTGTGGAGCAAAACGTAATTTTCCACATCATTAACCAAGCTCTAGAACTAATTGAAGAATAATGGCGACGACGATGAAAAAACTAAATTTAATTTCTCTTGCTGTAGTAGTGGCATTAGCGGGTTGTTCTGATGACGATGACAACTCACCAAAAACATTAACCATTGAAAATACATTAGCTGTTGGCTCTGAGCAGTGCGTAAACGGTGGTACAGAAACCCTTACCGGTGAAGATAGCAACGATAACGGTGAGCTAGACTCAGCAGAAGTAACGGATACAAGCGTTGCATGTAATGCACCAGCAACGTCGTTAACGGCATCGCAATTAGCGCCGTTGACTAATAACGAGTGGTTCAAGTCAGCACAAGTTAAAGTCGCTAGTAGCGAAGAAAACATTGCTGCCGTTGTAAAAGAGTCAGGTAAAGCGAAAAACGTGATTCTGTTTGTTGGTGACGGCATGGGTATTTCAACTGTCACAGCAGCACGTATTATGGCCGGTCAACTAGAGGGTAAGCTAGGCGAAGAGCATCAACTAAGCTTTGAAACACTACCATTCTCAGGGTTTGCTAAAACCTATAACGTTGATGCGCAAACACCTGATTCTGCGGGTACGATGACAGCAATGGCATCGGGCGTAAAAACGGATGCTGGCGTTATCGGTGTTGATGAAGACATCGAACGTGGTAACTGTGCAACGGTTGCAGGTAATGAACTAGTTACAGCCACTGAGCTTGCTGAGATTGCCGGTAAGTCGACGGGTATTGTTTCGACAGCGCGTATCACTCACGCAACGCCTGCAGCAACGTATGCAAAATCGGCTGACCGTAACTGGGAAGACGTATCAGATATGCCAGAAGCGGCAGTTACCGCTGGCTGTGAAGATATTGCATCGCAGTTAGTTAACTTTGAAGCAAACCTAGAGGCACGCTACGAAGGCTTAGATGTTGATGGTTTAGAAGTTGTGATGGGCGGTGGTCGTCGTCATTTCTTACCGAAAGACGCAGCGTTTAACTCTGCTGATGCTGTGAGCTCAGTAGAAGGTGACCGTACAGATGGTCGCGACCTAACAGCTGAGTGGAAAGCTAAATATCCTGCAGGTCAATATGTGATGGACCAAGCTGGTTTTGATGCAATTGATGCAGAGTCAACAGAGCGCGTATTTGGTTTATTCAATGAATCACATATGCAATACGAAGCAGACCGTGCAAACGATGTAGCAGGCGAGCCTTCACTTGCTGAAATGACAGCAAAAGCAATTGATGTGTTAGATAACAACGCCAATGGTTTCATGCTAACAGTTGAAGCTGGTCGTATTGACCACGGTCACCACGCTGGTAATGCTTACAATGCACTAAGCGACACAGTTGAGCTTTCAAAAGCAGTCCAAGTTGCTCTTGATAAAACCAGCATCGAAGACACGTTAATCATAGTAACAGCTGACCACAGCCACGTATTTACCATTGCAGGCTACCCAAAACGTGGTAACCCAATCTTAGGTAAAGTGGTACCTGTGGGTAGTGATGAACCATCACTTGCAGCAGATAACATGCCATACACAACGGTTGGTTATACCAATGGTGGCGGTTTCCGCGACTTAGGTGATGAGACTGATGCTGATGCAGGTTATAACTTTGCACCGGTAACGGGTCGTGTTGATTTAACAGATGTTGACACAACAACGCCAGGTTTCCACCAAGAAGCTGTTGTACCACTAGGCTCTGAAACACACGCAGCAGAAGATGTGGGTGTGTATGCAGTAGGTCCAGGTGCACATTTAGTAACAGGCACTAATGAGCAAAGCCTTATCTTCCATGTTATGGATTATGCCGCTGACCTTGTTAAACAAGCCGATGCTAAATTAGCACAATAATGAGTGTTTGGGAGGCTCCATGCCTCCCTTACTCAATTAGTTATAAAGTAAACCAAGACAAAAGAGAATCCCGTGAAAGCAGCCATCTTACTTGCCTCATTACTTAGTCCACTTGCTGTTGCAGGGCAATGCGATATGAACACCGGTTTTACGCAAGCAGACTATACGGTCACCACAGAAATCGTTGCTAATAAGCAGCATACTGAAAACACTTTTACCCTTTGGCGTACGCCTCACCAGGTGGCTAAGCAGAATCCACAATTTATTGAATTATGGCAACAGTTGCGCAATCAACAAATTCGCCCAATTCGTTATTTTCAGCATGCCCAGCGTGGTATTGAGTATCAACCATCGGAAGTGCAAGGTGAACAAGATTGGAGTAGCAAATATCAGCTAGTAAGCGATAAGTTTTTAGCCTCAATGACGCACCAGAAAAGCACCGGTGAAGGCTGTGAGTTAACAGAGTATTACACACAGCAGCAGGGTGAGAGCAAAATAGAGCTAAGCTGGCTTGCCAATCAAAAGTTACTCAAAGCAATTCGTATTTCAACACCAACTTATAGCCGTGAAATTGCTTTAACAGCCAGTCATTACAACCAGCAAAAGATTCAGGCAGAATTTGCGAAATGGGATAACTATCAAACGACCGATTACGCAGATATCGGTGATAATGAAAGCGATCCATTTTTAGCTAAAATGATCAACTTAGGGTTTGTTGAGCATGGTGCAAGTGGATTTTATGATGCGCAAGGTAATCAGCTCAAAGGTGAGCACGGTCATCATCACTAATTAAAAAAGGCACCTTGGTGCCTTTTTTGTTGTTTAATTACTTTAGCTTAAATCTAAAATGCATAGTTCCAAGTTAGATTTACAGTGCGGCCAGTGCCTGCAAAATAGCGAGTTGCCGATGGGTTTGTTTGCCCATAATAAGTGATGTAGTACTTATCTAGCAGGTTATCGATACCTAGGCTAAATGCACCATACTCAGCACTTTGATATTGCACTGATAAATCAACGGTTGTGTAGCCGTCAAATTCTTCACCAGTATTAAAGTCGCGATCAAACACTTTATTAACTTGTAAGCGGCTAGACAAACTTGCTGGCCATTGTTGCTGCCAGTAAAGGTTTAACCGTGTCGGTGAAATATTGCTGCCGCCTAAGTCGCTCTCTACTTTATTGTCGCCATCACCGTCATATTGGCCTTCTGTATCAGCGTAACTTGCACCGAATGTTGTGCTGTTAGTTAGGTAATACTGTGCATTGGCTTCAAAACCTGAGATCTCAGTGCGTTCACGTTTTACACTGTAAATACCATCAGCATCAGCTTGTAAACGAGAGCCTAAGTCTGAGTCAGATTCAAAGTAGCTGGCTTTAATATTGAAGCTATCGCTTGCATATTCAAAACCTAATTCGCGGTTATCAGAAATCACAGGTTCTAGGTTTAAGAAACTTTCAACCGATAAGCCAGCTTGGTTTATACCACGCAGTACACGCCCCACATCGGCCATGCTAAAGCCTTCGCTGTAGCTTGCGTAGAAACGAAGGTCATCAGTCACTTGGTAGACAACACCTAAGTTCTCTAATAATTCGTTAAAGCTTGGCTCACCGCCTTCTACAAAGCTGCTGTTGTAAGATGCTAGGGTAGTAAAGTCATCTACTTTTAATTTGCCGTACTCGTAACGAACACCGGCATTGAAAGTCCAATCTTCTAAGCCGTCATAACGTAGCTGAGCGAATGGTGCGATGTTATTAAACTTGGTTTTTGGCACCCAATGACGACCTGTTTGCGCAAGCTCTTGGTATGTTTCGTCAGAAAGTAAATCGATACCGGTCGCAATATCAAACTGGCTGCTTAATAGGTTATCTTTATTATAAGTAACGCGACTTCCAAACTTTTGTGACTTGTTTTGAGATTGGTCGTAAAGGTTTTCACCAAATTCAGGATCTTGGAAAGTACCAAATGTACCGCCGCCATACATTGCCGCAAAATCTTGCGTGAATAACTGAACTGCAAGGTTGCCGCCAGCGATATTAGTGTGGTTGTAATCAAGGGTGAAGGTTGTTACACGGTTGCGTGGTGCATCACCTTCTATATCGCCTTTTTCAGCTGATGTGGCAAGGCCTGTTGTTGGGTCACCATTAATAGCAACAAAATCTCCATTACCCTCAATTTTGTAATGGTTCAGCATCGCTTGAATACTTTGTTCATTATCAAGCTGATATTTAACTTTTAAAAATAGGTCTAGGCTGTTTGAGTCTTGCGTATCACCTTGTGTGCCATCTAACCCAACAAAGTCTCCGTTACCATCGCGATACATACCTGTACTACGAGCCGATACACCACCAATAAAGCTAATATCATCTAGCTGTTGGCTAAATAAGTAGCTGGCTTTATAGCTTTGGCTGTCGCTGCCACCGTCTGTTGGAGTGCTAAACCCCGCGCTCATTTGGTGATTAAAATCGCCTGCTGATTTTGTGATGATATTAATAATACCACCGCTTGCCCCCATGCCTTGAATTGCATTAGCACCACTGATCACTTCAATACGTTCAATCATCGCAGGATCAATCGTATTCCCATCACGAGAACCATTACGCAGCGGGTTTGACTGAGGAACCCCATCAATCATGTATAGCGGCTCACGACCACGTAGTGTTTCACCTGCACTAGTCATCTTTTGACGGCTTGGCGAAAAACTCGGTAATAAATTACCTAAAATTTGCGACAGATCTTGTGTATGAGTTAGTTGTTCTGCAATGTCTTCACTGGTAATAACGCTGATAGTTGCTGGCACAGTACTGACAGGTGCCGTACTACGAGTTGTAGAAACGGTAATACGTTCAATATCTTGAGCCTGATTTGCTAACGCAGCGATAGGGGTAAGTAAAAAAGGAAGCGCAAATTTCATTGACATCGTTAAATCGCTATATAATTGTTATTAAAAATTGTTCGTATTTATACATGTGTTTATTGCTGCAATCAATATTGTGTAAAGGCTATAAAAACTTGGTTTACTTTGGTTTTTCTGTAAGTGACTGATAATGATTATTTAATTTTTCTAAACGGTTATTTAATTAATTTAAAAAATAATTGGTAAAAAAGCCGCTTGTTGATTACCGTTAATGAAGGAGGAACAGCCATGACAAAAATAAATACAAAACACCCTGCGGGTACTTTCTGTTGGGCCGAGTTATGCGCAAAAGACTGGCAAGCTGCAAAGCAATTTTATACGCAACTTTTTGACTGGGGTTTTGACGACCAGCCAATAGGTGAAGACATGTATTACACCATGCTGCAAAAGCAAGGTGATGATATTGCCGCTATGTATCAACTGCCTGCAAGTATGAGTGAGATGCCAACCCATTGGTTATTATATATTGCTGTTGATGATGTTGACCAAAGCACTGAGCTGGCAAAATCATTGGGGGCAACGGTTTTGGCAGGGCCACATGATGTCATGACGGCAGGTCGAATGGTGATGCTGCAAGAGCCTAGCGGCGCAACATTTGCCTTGTGGCAAGCGGGTGAGCATATCGGGGCTAAAAGAGTGCAAGAGCTTAACCTACCTTATTGGTTTGAGCTTGTGTCGAAAGACATGCAAAAAAGTCGCGACTTTTATTGTCAGTTATTCGGATGGCAGTTTGAGGTGAAACCCATGGAAGGTATGGACTACACCTTATTCACTATTGATGAGCAACCGATAGCAGGCATGCTCGAAATGACCGATGAATGGCCAGATGATATTCCACCGCATTGGATGCCGTATTTTGCGGTAGCAGATTGCGATCAGACGGTTGCCAAAGCAACGCAGCTTAATGGCGCTATTTGTGTGCCAGCAACAGACATTCCAGATGTTGGGCGTTTTAGTGTGATTACCGACCCACAAGGGGCCGTTTTTTCTATTCTTAAGTCAACCATTGATGAATTAACTTAAGCTCTTGGTTTTTGCCAATCTGTCCCAAAGTATACACCTAAGCCTCATCAAGATGCAGAAACTCGCACCTTGAGGTGGTTTAGGTATAAATACCCCAACTAAGGAGCAGATTGATGACTAAGCATGTGGTGGTTACGGGGGCCAATAAAGGTATTGGTCTTAATTTATGTAAACAATATTCAGCCAAAGGTTACCGTGTTACCGCGGTGGTTCGCACCCCAAGCGAAGAACTTCAAGCACTCGATGTGAAGATTATTAGCGACATTGATGTATCTAACGCCGATGATGTTGCAACACTTGCCAATTACTTACACGGCGACAAAATTGATATTTTGGTTAATAACGCCGGTATTTTTCACAACGAAACATTCGCTGATATGGACTTTGCTGCCATCGAAAAGCAAATTAGCGTGAACAGTATCGCGCCTATTCGTATTACGCATGCATTACAGCAAAGTTTAGGCGTTGATGCTAAAGTGGCGATGATCACATCGCGCATGGGCTCAATTGCTGATAACGGCTCGGGCGGTTACATTGGTTATCGCATGTCAAAGGCGGCCCTTAATGCTGCGAGTGTTAGTTTAGCCTATGAGTTAAAAGATAAAAAAATTGCTGTTGGCTTATTTCACCCAGGCTTTGTACAAACGCAAATGGTTAATTTTGCTGGCGATATCAGCCCTGAAACTGCAGCAGAGCGTCTCATCAAACGTATTGATGAACTAAACCTTAGCAACACAGGTGGGTTTTGGCATTCAAATGGTGAAACGCTACCTTGGTAATACTTTTTTCACTGTTTTTATAACTCGGTTAGTTAGTAGCTAAAAAGCTGCTAACTGCTGATAAGTTTCGCTAATTTTTGAACTTATAGTTTGCTATACTCGTACAATTAAAAGTCATTTTGATGTAGAGAACAGCACATGGAATTAGAGCAAAATAGCGAATTAACCCTTCCTCTTTTTTATTTCGATGAAAACCTTCATAGCCGCGATATTGAATCTCCAGATCTATTATTACATGTAACGTTAAGCGAAGAGTTACTTGCGCAGCTTTGTCAAAACCCAGCTGCTGATAGCAGTGTCGCTATTGCTATTAATGAATATCGTCTTGAAGCGTTAAATGATGATTATCAAGTATTGATTAATAGTGAGCACGACGCGCAGTTAACTTTAGTTCGCGGGCCATTATTGAGCGCAATGCTTAGCTGTGACAATGATCAAACTTTTGTGTCGCCGCAAGTAGATATGATGCCAACCTTCGATTTAGGTGATGACGTTGAAGATATCGAGGAGGAAGGATGAGAAAAACCCTCACGACCGTATTCGGCCTTATTCTTTTAAGTGGCTGTGCATATTTAGGCGCTGCTCATTACGATGAATTGTTTGGTGAAGAGCAACCTAGAGAGCGTGTTGTTGCTGCATCAACACTTGAAGGCGCCGAGTTTTTAAGTGACGTAAAACCTGTTCTTGACACTCGTTGTGTGGTTTGTCACGGCTGTTATGATGCACCTTGTCAGCTTAAGTTATCTTCTGTGGAAGGAATTGACCGAGGTTTAAGTAAAGAGCGTGTCTATGATGGCACACGTTTGCTTGCACAAGAGCCAAGTCGTTTACTATTTGATGCGACAACCACAGCTCAGTGGCGTGAAAAAGGCTTTACGCCAGTGCTTAACGAGCGAGTACAAACCGAAGAAGCGAACCTAGCGGGTAGCGTGCTTTATAACTCTTTGGTGCTTAAGCAAAGCAGCCCTCTGCCTAAGCAAGCTATTTTAGGCGATGAGTTTGATTTTTCACTCGATCGTGAACAAACATGCACCACAATGAATGAGTTTGATTCATTTGCTAAAGATAATCCACACAGTGGCATGCCATATGGTTTACCGGGGATCTCAAGCGAAGAGTTTCAGCACCTTGCTAAATGGCTCAGAAAAGGCGGATATCTTGCTCATATTGAGCCCCCTGAAAAAGGCGTACTTAAGCAAGTGGAGCGCTGGGAAGCTTTCTTAAATCAAGATGGTTTAAAGCATCAACTAGCTGCTCGTTATATTTACGAGCACTGGTACTTAGCGCATATTTATTTTCCTGAGCATGGCGATAAACACAGCTACTTTAAACTAGTTCGCTCTTCGACTCCGCCGGGAGAAGAGATCAAGCATATTAGCACGCGTCGCCCTTATGAAGACCCTAAAGTTGAACGAGTTTACTATCGTTTAATGCATGACCGCTCGACTATTTTAGCTAAAACACATTTACCTTTAGCATTAAATGATGAAAAACTTGCCCGCTTACATTCGCAATTTATTGAAGCTGATTATCAAGTAAATAAATTGCCAAGCTATAAGCCTGAAGTAGCATCAAATCCGTTTAAAGCTTTTGCAGCAATTCCAGTAAACTCGCGTTATCAATTTATGCTTGATGAAGCAGAGCTGATAATCATGGGCTTTATTAAAGGTCCTGTTTGTCGTGGTCAAATCGCGTTAAACGTGATTAACGATCAGTTTTGGGTTGGTTTTGCTAAGCCTGAAATGGCGGCGACACCTAAAGTCGGTGAAATGTTGTTACAACATGAAGATGCGCTAGCTTTACCAGCAGAAGAAGAAAGTAACGCTTTACCGATTTCTAGTTGGGTAAAGTATTCAAAACGCCAAAACAAATACTTATCAGCAAAAGTTGCACTGGCAAATAAGATGTTTGAGAACGGTCAGCACCTTACCACCGATTTACTTTGGCAAGGTGATGGTCATAACCAAAATGCAGCGCTGACGGTGTTCCGTCATTTCGATAGTGCAACGGTTGTAAAAGGTTGGATAGGTCAGCAACCAAAGACTGCTTGGATACTCGATTATGCCTTATTTGAGCGTATTCATTACCTGCTGGTGGCGGGGTTTGATGTGTACGGCAATATAGGTCATCAGCTTTTAACTCGTTTGTATATGGACTTTTTACGCTTAGAAGGCGAAGCGAATTATCTGGCGTTATTACCAGAAGCTAAACGCAAAGAAGTTAAAGCTCAGTGGTATCGTAAATCGCCACCTAGTTTAACCAGTTTCTTTGAAGATGAACTGTCATTTAGTCAACCTACTGGCATTGAATTCAAAACAGCAGATCAACAGTCTGAGCTGTATAACATGCTTAAAGAGAAGCTCAAACCAATTTTGAGTCCTCGTTATGACTACACCAAAGTGCCTGAGCCGCTTGCACAAATAAATGATTTGCCTGTCAAAGCAATTAATCTACTGCCGCAAATTTCGTTTGTGTTAGTCAAAGAGGGCGATGAACAGCACAAAGCCTATACTCTTATTCATCACAATGCTCATTACAATATTTCGAGCTTATTGAATGAAGAAGGGCAGCGAGCTTATGACGAAGATACTGTAACAATTGTACCTGGGTTTATTGGTGATTACCCAGAAGCAATTTGGTATCTACATAACGAACAACAGGTTGCCGCATTTGCAGCTGGGCTTGCTAAAGTGACTGATGAGTCGGCATATAGAGACCTGAAAAGCGAATTTGCGATTCGTCGAACGCATCCTCAGTTTTGGCAATACAGCGATATTTTGCATCGTGTAGCTAAAGAATACCGAGGTGTCGAATTTGGGTTATTTGACTATAACCGCCTCGAAAATAGGTAGTCTTTAAGTACAGCTTTGTTTGTTGATAAAGCCCACTTAATAGTGGGCTTTACTGCTTAATTTAGACTAGAATAAAATAAAAAAGATCAGAGAAATGCATGTTAAACCTAGTTATTGATATCCGTAAAAGATATCGCTGGGGATTATTAGCGATAGCGCTTCTAATATCCTTGTCAGCGGCCTTGATTCAATCTTTGTTGTATATCCAAAAGGATGATGCCGAGGTGATCAATATTGCCGGCAAGCAACGAATGCTCTCTCAAAAGATTGCTTTGCACGGTAACGCATTAATTTATGACAAGTCTCTGCCTGTAAAGCAACAGCATCGCAAGCTGCTACAAGACACCGTTGAGCAGTTTATTGCAGGTCACCAGTTTTTGGTCGCTCGCGATGGTCCAAATACGTTTCGTCATTTAAATCAGGAGTTAGAGGCACATTACTTTGCCGCTCCAATTAATCTTGATGCGCGTGTTAAACGTTATGTTAGCAAAGCACAGAAGTTATTAAATAGCCGTGACGACTACACAGATTTTGACGGGCCAGTTTTCGAAACTCAACAAGTTGAAGTCTTATTAAATGAATTAGATGTAGCTGTTGAGTTGCTTGAGCAAGAGTCTGTAAAAAAAGTCACATTTATTGCAACAGTTGAATTAATATTTTGGTTAACTGCTTTGCTGTTGTTATTGATTGAACTATTTTTTGTCTTTAAGCCAATGGAATCATTAATCGCTAAAACAATTAATAAGTATCAAACTCAAAAAGAATATGCGGAGCAAATAAGCAAAAATAAAGAGCGCTTTATAGCGCGCGCAAGTCATGAATTTCGAACACCAATACAAGGCCTTACAGCCTCTATTGAAGCGCTTGATATCAATGAACAACAGCTCGCAACTAAAAAACAAGCTGTTTATTGTGTGAATAGATTAGTCGCAATGTTAGATGAACTTGTTGATTTACAACAGCTCACAACAGGAAATTGGCAATTAAACCCGAGTCGTGGAAATTTAAAGTCGACTCTAAAACACGCGATCACCCCATTTGAATATGTTTGCGACGAAAAGAATATTCTGCTTAGTATCGATATTCCAGAATCTCTTAACAAAGATGTACTTACTGATCATGCTCGTTTACAGCAAGTTTTGGCTGAACTCATCAACAATGCAGTAAAGTTTACTGCTGAACAAGGTCGAATTGCGATCACAGCAAGAAGCCAAGGCGAACAAAACTACATTATTGAAGTGCAAGATAACGGCAAAGGATTTGAAAAGCCACCGACCGATATACTCAGCTTGGAAAATGATAGCGAGCAGCATTTTCAAGGCCTTAAAACTGGTTTGTTGAGGGTGGTGCATATTGTTAAAGCTTTGCAGGGGAATATTGAGTTTTTAAGTGCTCAACCGCAAGGTGTTAAAGTGGTGCTTAGCTTAGAGTTAAGTAATGCCGCTGGTGATGACGCAGAGGTTTTATTACCCAATAAGTTACACTGCTTAATTGTGGAAGATAATCAGTTGAATGCCACTATATTAGGTCGTATTTTAGGGCAGTTAAATTACAGCTTTGATATCGCTGAAAATGGCTTAATCGCCACAGATAAAGCGTCAGATAAGCAGTATGATTTAATCTTTATGGATTTGAACATGCCAGTTATGGATGGCTTTAAAGCGATTGATATTATTCGTAATGAGCAGGGGCAACAGGTGCCAATTTTGGTGGTGACGGCCAATACATCAAATGATGATTTACAACGTGTGTATGAACTTGGGGCTAACCTACATGTATACAAACCGATATCACTAGATTCAGTGCAAAAAGCTCTCAGTATTTTATTTACCGAGAGCTCACAGGGATAACCAAAGCGTTAAATTAGTTTGTTACTTTGATGTCGCCAACCCCTACTTCAACGTCAATATCATGCAGCCCATTGCCTCGGTAGCTTGAGTGAGAGCTAACGACTTTGCGGCTGGTGTTAGCCTCTTTTTTCAAGCCGCGAATCTTGGTGTCGCCCACACCGGTATCCAGTTCGATGCGTCTGTAATCGTCAAGCGCACTATCAATTCTTACTGCGCCCACACCAAGTTCAATCTCAACGGAATTACTTGCGTCATTAATCTCAACATCACCTACACCTAGCTCAACATCAATTGCCATTGATTTAGGCATTTTTACATGCCAGTTTTGTTGAATGTCATCGTTATCTAATTTTAAGCTAAGTGAGCTGGCACTTTGCGAGTGGCTTAATTCGATATCTGATAAGTCAACATCAGAGCTGAACCAGCTATTGTCATTTTTTGGTTCAATGCGAACTGTAACCACGACTTCGCTGCCGTCATAGCTTTCGACTTCTAAGCTGCCCACCGGAAAATCAATATCAAGCTGGCTTGCGCCATTCACTGCAAAGTTATGATTTAGCTCACGTGAGTCTTTTGCCATTGCGTATGTTGTTGAAAGTGCTAAGCCTAATGCCGCTACACAAAGTAATTTTTTCATTGTCTGATTCCTGTTAATGACCTTTTATACCTTAGTCGCAGCTGTGTTTAAAAAAGGTTTAAACGATTTTTAATTTTTTCTCGAATGCGGTAACGTCAAGCTAACGGTAACTTAGAATGAGGATTCAAAGTGCAACAAGTGCAGTTGGTTAATGTTAGAGCCAGCCTGAAGGGCCAAGGCAATGACGTTTATTATTTAGATGAGCTCAATATCAATGTATCGCCATTGCAGAAATGGGTTTTACTTGGTGCGAATGGGGCAGGTAAATCGGCTGTGGCCGCTGCCATTGCCGGTTTTGCGAAAATAGAAAAAGGCCAGTATGAGAATAGCTTTGAGCGTATAGCATTGGTTTCGCCAGACAGCCAAAAGCAGCTCCTTGCGGCTGAGCTAACAAAAGATCAAGATGATATTATTGATGGCGTGACGCCTTCGAGTACGGTTTATGAGTTAATTATTGCAGGTCGAGACGAGCAACAGCTTGATAGTGATTTGCTACAGCAGTTAATAAGCCTATTTGATTTTAGTGACAAACTTAGCAAGGCATTTCGCGATTTATCGACCGGTGAAACCCGCAAATTGATGCTGATTAAAGCCATAATAGGCCGGCCAGATTTACTTGTGCTTGATGAGCCTTTTGATGGCTTAGATGTCAAGGCAATGGCTGGGTTGAATCAGTTACTCGCTGAGCTTAGTAAAACGACGACCCTTATTTTTGTGCTTAATCGCTTAACTGAGATCCCTGACTTTGTTGATCACTACGCCTACGTTAAAGAGGGTCATGTCACAGAGCAATTAGCAACGCCTACAGCCGAGCAGCGCGATGATTTACTTAAGCTATTGCACCTTACTCATACTCAGCTACAAATACCTGAGGCAGATATTGACCATCAAGCGCCTCCGCTCACAGACTCTATGCTGGTAAGATTAAACAACGCATCGGTAAGTTATGGCGGCGAGGCTATTTTTGAAAAACTCAACTGGCAAATTAACCAAGGCGAACATTGGCAGTTAACAGGTAAAAATGGCTCAGGTAAAACTTGTTTGCTGAACCTTATCACGGGTGATAACCCGCAGTGTTACAACAACGATATCAAGGTGTTTGGCTACCAACGCGGAAGCGGTGAGAGTATTTGGCAAATTAAACAGCACATTGGTTATATCTCCAACGCGCTGCATATGGATTATCGAGTGAGTATCACCGCACTCAATACGGTTGTTTCGGGCTTTTATGACAGCATTGGTCTTTACCAAAAAGCCACTGATAAGCAACTTACCATAGCCAAACAATGGTTAGCGTTATTAGGGTTAAGTGACAAACAAAGCAGCTCATTTAGCCAGTTATCTTTTGGTGATCAGCGTTTATTATTGATTGCTCGGGCTATGGTTAAACACCCTAACTTATTGATTCTTGATGAGCCTTGCTTAGGTCTTGATGAAGCGAATAGACAGCGTGTGTTATTGTTGATAGAAAAAATCTGCGCTGCAGGTACCAGCACCGTGGTGTATGTTAATCACCATGCGAGTGACAAAATAGCCGGTATCGACAACTATTTAGAGATGGCTGATTTCACAAAAAAAGCGCCTTAAGGCGCTTTTTAAACGATTGAAATCATTTAGATACGGGTAACTGTAAAACCCTTGTCTGTTAACTGCTTCAATAAGCCGTGTTGCTCAGGTAAGTGCAAAGCGCCCACTGCAATGAACAGCTTTTCTTTACCGATGCGAGTAGATAGTTGATTAACCCAGTCATTGTTACGGTCTATCAACATCACTTGCTCGCTTAGCTGACCGTACTGAGAGTCATCAAAGCTTTCGTTATAAAACTGTGTAAGTGTTTTCATGTCACCTGATTTCCAAGCCTTGATCAGGCCAAAAAAGTAGGTGTCTACATCTGCAAGTTGGTCGAACGTTTCTTCGATCATTTTGTCATTCATGATTGCTAAGTGCTCAAACATTTCCATTTGTCGTTCAAGAGTTTCTAGCTCACCAACAGAAATTTTATGTTCTTGAGCATAAGCAAGTACTTGCTTGTCTATGCCGTATTGATCTGAAAAACCAACGCTTTGGAACTCCATTTGCATCATGGTGACCATCACCGCCCACGGTGCTAAGTTCTTAAACATCGCAATATCAATTGATTTATCCGCAAAGTACTTTTGCAGTTTTGCATAGTTTTCTGGTGATAATTCTGATTGTAAGGTTTTGCCATTTTTCAGCATCATAAATGGTAATGAGCGACGCTGCATTTCCATCGGTGAAATAGCGCTGATATCCACCTCAACAATGACTTTATCTGAGTTATCGAGTGCTTTTTTTACCTTGCTCGGTAAGCCTTTCATGCTGTCATCGCCAACATGTACGGTACCAAATAAATATGAAGCAACGCCGTTCTTTTCTACTTTCCATAATCCCGGCTCGGCAAGTGCATGTTGGCTAAAACCAAGCAGTAGCACCATAAAAAACAGGGCATTTATACGTTGGACGAATTTCATAACTTTCCTTTTCATTACGTGGTTATTTTCAATACTAAACTAATTTTTTAAAGAGGCGTTAAATTAAATCGGCTTTAAGCAGAAAAAATTACATTTAATTGCCAAAAATTAATCAATCATAGAATGGCAGATAAAGAGGTATGAAATTTCAATATTAAGCAAATGGCGAAAAATAAATCTTATTAATGGCAAAGTTTAGATATTTATTTCTATAAAGTCGTTTTTTTGCTTGTTTTTTGAATTGAATTTTATGTTGACTTAACGCCCCCAGCGCGGTACTAATAGAAAAAGACAGCGGGATGGCTAGATTTCCGCTACAAATGAACAGAATTTGGTTACAGATAAATGCTTACAAACAAACTTTCTCTAATTCTAATTAACGTCGTGGTGATTATTATTACCGCGGGGGCTAGTTAGTGCTTAGAGAAAAGTGAAGCATTTAAAAAGCCCCCCGCACTTAACAGTCCGGGGGGCTTTTTTGTTTTAAGGTTTGAGTCGCAGCAAATACACAATGTCACTGAGGAATGAGGATTTACGATGACAGGCGCAGAGTTAACAATCGATTTATTAGCCAAACATGGCGTTAAGGATGTTTTTGGTTACCCAGGCGGTGCCATCATGCCTATTTACGATGCCTTGTACGGTGCGCCAGTCAAACATTATTTGACGCGTCATGAACAAGGAGCGGGTTTTGCAGCAGTGGGGTTTGCCCGCAGCACAGGTAAGTTAGGTGTGTGTTTTGCAACATCAGGCCCTGGAGCAACCAACTTAATAACAGCCCTTGCTGATGCGATGATGGATTCAGTGCCGTTACTTGCAATCACAGGGCAAGTACCTACCGCAGCGATAGGCTCCGACGCCTTTCAGGAAGTGGACGTTCTAGGTATGTCGTTATCATGTACTAAACATAGTTACATGGTTGAAAGAGCAGAAGATTTAGCCGAAATCCTACAAGAAGCCATCCACTTAGCGCAAAGCGGCCGCCCAGGTCCTGTGTTAGTTGATATCCCGAAAGACATCCAAATGGCACAAGTGCCATTCCACCCTTGGTTAGGCGCCGAAGATCATTTACCAAAATTAGACCCGAACCAAGTTGCAATAGCTAATCAAATCTTAAGTGAAGCGCAGCGCCCTGTGGCGTATATCGGTGGTGGTGTACAAGCTGCTGATGCACAAAACGAGCTTATGCAGTTTTTAGAAAAAACACATATGCCTGCGGTATCAACGTTGAAAGCGTTAGGCAGTGTATTACCTGATTATGAATATGATTTGGGTATGCTAGGTATGCATGGCGGTAAAGCAGCTAACTTAGCAGTGCAAGAGTGTGATGTTTTGGTTTGTATCGGTGCCCGTTTTGACGACCGTGTTACTGGCAATTTAAGCAAGTTTGCCGCAAAAGCAAAAGTGATACACCTTGATATCGATGCCGCAGAAATTGGTAAACGTAAGCCTGCAAAAGCGTCTTTAGTTGCAGATTTAAAAACCTCATTACCGCAACTTGATTGCTTTGTTACACCAGATGAGTGGTTAACGCACATCGAAAGCATGATGAAAGAGCATGCGTGGCGTTATGACTATCCGGGCGAAAAAGTGTTTGCCCCATATTTATTAAACCAGCTAAGCCAAAAAATGCCAGCAACGGGTGTTGTGTGCTGTGATGTGGGTCAGCATCAAATGTGGGTGGCGCAGCACATGAAGTTTAGCCACCCAAGCAATCATTTAAGTAGTGGTGGTGCAGGTACCATGGGCTTTGGTTTACCAGCCGCTATCGGCGCCCAAGTTGCGCGCCCAAATGATTTTGTGATCACGGTGTCGGGTGATGGCTCAATCATGATGAACATTCAAGAACTGGCAACAATTCGCCGTAACAATCTGCCAGTTAAAATTCTAATCCTAGATAACCAGCGCTTAGGCATGGTACGTCAATGGCAGCAGCTATTTTTTGAAGGTCGTTATTCTGAAACAAACCTTTCAGATAATCCTGATTTTGTGCAGTTAGCAGCGGTGTTTGGCATTCCAGGTCAAACCATCACTAAAGCAGATGAAGTCGATGCTGCGGTTGATGCGTTAGTTAATAGTGAAGGTCCATATATTCTTCATGCCTGTATCGATGATAAAGAAAATGTATGGCCGCTTGTACCACCGGGTGCAGCTAATGATGAAATGATGACGGAGACAGTAAAATGAAACACACCCTAACGATTGCACTAAAGAATCAAAGTGTCGCTGTAGAGCGCTTTTTACGCGTTGCACGTCATCGCGGCTTTGACCTAACAACCATGAATTTAGAAATGGCTGATGAAGCGTTTCACGTCACTATGACGGTAGACAGCGATAAGCCAATTTATCTACTAACATCACAATTGAATAAATTGGTTGATGTTAAACACGTTAATGTTGAAAACCAATTTCAACAGCAAGCAATCTAGTAAAAATCAACAGGTAGCTAGAGCAATCAGATTAATGCTTTAGTGAGAAATAAATTAGGAATGAGGAAGTCAGTGGCATGCCACTGCAACAACTGAGGTAATTATGGCTAAATTAAGAAGTGCAACAACAACAGAAGGTCGCAAACGTGCAGGGGCGCGTGCTTTGTGGCGTGCAACAGGGATGACAGATAAAGACTTCGGTAAGCCAATTATCGCTGTTGTTAACTCATATACTCAGTTTGTACCGGGTCATGTTCACCTTAACCAACTTAGTGAGCTGATGGCTGAAACCATCACCGAAGCCGGTGGTGTACCCAAAGAATTCAATACTATTGCAATCGACGATGGTATCGCAATGGGTCACGGCGGCATGCTGTATTCACTACCATCGCGTGACTTAATTGCTGACTCAGTGGAATACATGGTTAATGCACACTGTGCTGATGCCATGATCTGTATTTCTAACTGCGACAAAATCACCCCAGGGATGATGCTAGCAGCACTGCGTTTAAATATTCCGGTTATTTTCGTATCAGGTGGTCCAATGGAAGCGGGTAAAACACGCCTTGCTGATATCGACATTAAACTTGATTTAGTGGATGCCATGGTGAAAGGCGCTGATACCACAGTAAGCGATGAAGACTCTGAAAAAGTCGAGCGCTCTGCGTGTCCTACTTGTGGTTCGTGTTCGGGTATGTTTACTGCCAACTCAATGAACTGCTTATTAGAAGCGATTGGTTTAGCACTGCCGGGTAACGGTACCACACTTGCTACGCACAAAGACCGTAAACAACTTTACGTTGAAGCAGGTGCGCGCATTGTTGATTTATGCCGTGAGTATTATCAAAAAGATAATGCAGCAGTGTTACCTCGTGCGATTGCTAATCGCACAGCCTTTATGAATGCAATGGTGGTTGATATTGCCATGGGTGGTTCATCAAATACGGTTTTACACTTATTAGCTGCCGCGCAAGAAGCGGGTGTTGATTTTGATATGTCGCACATCGATGAGCTTTCTCGCAAAACTCCTTTCCTTTGTAAAGTGGCACCCGCAACCAATAAATATCACATTGAAGATGTGCACCGCGCTGGTGGCATGATGGCAATTATCCGTGAGTTAGGTAAAGCAGGCCTTGTTGATTTATCTGTTGATCACGTTGCAGGCCACAGTATGGCTGAAATGGTGGCTAAATGGGATGCCACCGATCCGAATAATGAAGTGGCGCAAAAATTCTATAAAGCAGGCCCAGCCGGTATCCGTACTACAAAAGCAATGAGCCAAGAGTGCCGCTGGCCAGAACTTGATAACGACCGTGAAAACGGCTGTATCCGCAGTGTTGAAAATGCCTTTCGTCAAGATGGTGGCTTAGCTGTACTTTCAGGTAACTTAGCCCTTGATGGCTGTATTGTTAAAAGTGCCGGCGTAGTTGAAGAAATGCTGCATTTTGAAGGCCCTGCGGTTGTATACGAATCACAAGATGATTCGGTAGAGGGTATTCTTAACGGCGAAGTGAAAGCCGGTGACGTTGTTGTAATTCGTTACGAAGGACCAAAAGGCGGCCCAGGCATGCAAGAAATGCTTTATCCAACGAGTTACTTAAAATCAATGGGCTTAGGTGAAAAGTGTGCCCTTATCACCGATGGTCGTTTCTCCGGTGGTACATCGGGTTTATCAATTGGTCACGTTTCACCAGAAGCAGCAAGCGGTGGTGCAATCGCCTATGTTGAAAATGGCGATAAAATAGTAATTGATATCGCAACCCGCGAAATCACCTTAGCGCTGTCTGATGAAGAGCTTGAAGCGCGTAAACAAAAGCAACTAGCGCGCGGGAAAAATGCTTATAAACCACTTGATCGTGACCGCTATGTTTCACCTGCACTGAAAGCCTATGCGTTACTTGCAACCAGTGCAGATAAAGGAGCTGTTCGCGACTTAGCAAAACTTGAGGAGCTTAGTTAATTATGGTTTCTCAAGAGCTCGATTATTTTCGCGCTATCATCCAAGCGAACATGGAGCCGCTTGCAAAAGTCACTGAGGTCAGCGAAATGGCTGATCTTAGTGCACGGTTAGGCAACCATGTGTGGCTAAAGCGTGAAGATCAACAACCGGTTTATTCATTTAAACTTCGTGGTGCTTTTCATAAACTGAGCAAGTTGCCAAAAGGGTCTGATGTGATCACAGCCTCAGCGGGTAACCATGCGCAAGGCGTTGCACTCAGTGCCTCATTTTTAGGGCATAAAGCAACGATTGTGATGCCAGTTACAACACCAGAGATTAAAGTGAATGCAGTACGTTCACTTGGTGGTGAAGTGGTACTACACGGCCATCATTTTGACGCGGCAAAAGCCCATGCTTTAGAGCTGACAGAGCAGCGTAGCGGGGTGTTTGTGCCACCGTTTGATGATCCCGATGTGATTGTTGGTCAAGGTACTGTTGCCCGTGAATTAATGCAGCAATTGAACGACCTTGATGCTGTGTTTATTCCTGTTGGCGGTGGTGGTTTGCTAGCAGGCATGGCGGTGTACATTAAGTCGTTACGTCCTGATATCAAAGTCATTGGTGTTGAAGCTGATGAGAGTGCTTGCCTAAAAGCAGCGCTTGAAGCAGGCAAGCCCGTTGAGCTTGACCGTGTTGGCAGCTTTGCAGATGGTGTAGCCGTAAAAGTTATCGGCACAGAAACATTTCGTTTAGCGCAAAAGTTTTGTGATGAAGTGGTCACTGTAACGGGCGATGAAATCTGCGCAGCAATGCAAGATATCTTTGTTTCAACCCGTGCGATAGCGGAGCCTTCAGGGGCGCTATCAACAGCGGGCCTTAAAAAGTGGTGCCAACAAAATGGTGTTAAAGGCTTAAACGTAGCTGCGATTTTATCGGGTGCAAACTTAAACTTTGACCGCTTACGTTATGTTGCTGAGCGAACGGCTCTTGGTGAAAAGAACGAAGCGCTGCTTGCTGTGACCATTAAAGAAGAGAAGGGTAGCTTTAAGCAGTTTTGTAACTCATTAGGTGGCAGAGCTATCACCGAGTTTAATTACCGTTATGCAGGCCCCGGCGAAGCACAAATTTTTGTTGGTATTGCCTTAAGACAAGGGCAACAAGAGCTCGATGAATTAAAAGCCGCACTGACAGAAAACGACTACACGTTTTGCGATCTATCAGATAACGAGCTGGCTAAATTGCATATTCGTTACATGGTGGGTGGTAAAGCGCCTGCTCAACTTCATGAGCGTTTACTGCGCTTTGAGTTCCCTGAATACCCAGGCGCACTGGCACGATTCTTAGATACCCTTGGTAGTAATTGGAATATCACTCTATTTCATTATCGTAATCATGGTGGAGCGATTGGTAATGTGCTGGCGGCCTTTGCTATTGAACCGAGTGATTATGAGGTATTTAATGAGCATTTGAACCGTTTGGGATATAACGTTCAAGATGAAACGAACAATCCATGTTTCACCCAGTTCTTAACTAGCCAAGGTCAAGAGTTAAGTGAGGTTAAAGCGGCAAATCAGTAGCTTAATATAATCAAGGCTGCTAATTAGTAGCCTTGTTTTTTTGTCTATTTTTCCTATAGTTATTGCACGGTTCTCAATCAAGGATGATGCGTGCAAGGCATGAAAAGTCTACTAGGGTTAATCTGTCTAATGCTCTCTATGAGCGCACAGAGCGTTGATAACGTTAGCTTACAATTAAAATGGACTCACCAGTTTCAATTTGCAGGTTATTATATGGCTGCAGAAAAAGGCTTTTACAAGGAAGCGGGCCTTAATGTTGCTATTATACCTGCCGACCCAAATGACCCTGATACCTTTCCTAAAGTGTTAAACGGCCAAGCCGACTTTGCCATTACTCACTCAGGCATATTACAAAAACGCCAGCAAGGCGCATCGGTTGTTGCCCTTGGAGCCATTCTGCAGTTTTCGCCTTACTGCTGGATGGTAAAGAATAACTCCGATATTTTTCAGCCCAGAGACTTTGTTGGAAAGAAACTCAGCAAAGTTAGCTCACTAGAAAATGCAGAACTCTTGGTCATGTTACAGCGTGCTGGATTGAGCCAAGAAAGCTTGATGGCAGCTAGCCATGAAGGCGGCGTTAAAGAGTGGCTTGCCGGTGATTTAGATGCGGTGCAAGTGTATGTCACCAATGAGCCTTACAGCATGACTCTTAGAGGGGTTGGCTACCGACTCATTTGCCCGCAAAAGTTCGGCTTGAATGTGTATGGTGATATTTTATATACCTCTGAGCAGTTTTTAGAGAAAAAGCCTGAGGTTGTAGAGCGTTTTTACCGCGCGAGCCTAAAAGGGTGGCGGTATGCTTTATTGCACTTAGAAGAAAGCATCGATGTGACCAAGCAGCACTATGCTAAACATAAAAGCGTACAGGAGCTGGCTTATGAAGCACATGTTTTGGCAAGCTATATTCAACCTCCAGGGATTAAGTTAGGCAATATGTCGATGGCAAAATGGCGTTTAATTGCAGATCTATATGGCATCGAGCAAGCTGATTTTGATCAGGCTTTTGATGGCTTTATGTATGATCAGCAGCAAGCTGAAGCTATTGAGCTGTCGTGGATGTTGATCCTCGCCATCATTTTAAGTATTGCGTGTGTGCCATTGTACAGTCGTTTGATCAGCAGTAACCGACGTTAAATAAGATAAAAGCTGTTATACTGCTCTTTATTTCTTGTCGCTAAGTAGTTATGACACTTGCCGAGCACTTTGCAGCTTTAGATGCACTGCTATTTTCAACCCGCCAATACTGGCAATGTACCGCATTTGATTTTGATGATCTTCCTTGGCCTGAATTAGCCAACTTATTATGGGCGCTTGATGACCAACAAGTGAGTGAACTTGATGCCGATCAGCAAGCTTTATATCGTTATTTTACTGAGGCAATAGAGGGTATCGACCAGTTGGCTGAGTTGTGTAATTTGCCTGCTATAAGTGCTGCCCGTAATGAATTTCCATTTTGGATAAGTAATGGCATTAAGGGCCGTAAGTTTGAACAACTACAAGACTTTGTCGCGGCCATTAGTCAGCAGTCATTAAACCAGCCTGTTTTAGAATGGTGTGCAGGTAAAGGGCATTTAGGTCGTATGTTGGCATTTAATGGGGCACCACGTGTCCATAGCATTGAGCTACAACAACACTTGTGCGATCAAGGTCAACACAGTGCTAAGCAACAGCAATTGGCGATGCAGTTTTCACAAGCTGATGTATTAACCGATGACACAGATGGCTTTTTTGAAAGCCAGCAGCATGCAGTTGCATTGCATGCCTGTGGTCGTTTGCATCAAACATTTATGCAGCAAGCAAGTAAAGCGAAAACCCAGCAAATTAGTTTTTCACCGTGCTGTTATCATTTATTCACAGATAACGCTTATCAAGCAATGAGCGAGCCCGCAAAAAAAAGCCAACTTGCGCTTACTCATCGTGATTTAAAATTGGCACTACAAGAAACAGTAACAGCACCGAGCCGAGTTGATAAGGTCAGAAAAACAGAGGTTGAATGGCGTCTTGGATTTGATGCGTTACGTAAATCACTGACCGGTGAAATGCACTATGTGAGTGTACCGTCAGTGAACAAAGCGATCTTCTCTGATTCTTTTAACTCATTTTGTTTATGGGCTGCTGAGAAAAAATCATTACATTTACCTGAAGGCATTGGTTACAATAAGTTTTTAGAGATAGGTAAAAAGCGCAAAAGGGTCACCGAGCGAGTTGAACTCGTCCGACATGTGTTCAGAAGGGCAATTGAAGTTTGGCTCGTGCTCGATCGTGCTTTATATTTGCAACAACAAGGGTATCAAGTAACAGTTAGTACGTTTTGCGAAAAGCAGCTGACACCAAGGAATATCTTGATCCAAGCTAATTATTAAAAACCGTAAAGAGGCGCAATGAGAAAGTTAAAAAATTTATTCGAAAATAATAGACGTTGGGCAGCGCGTACGAGTGAAAATGATCCTGAGTTTTTTAAAATTCTATCAATGCAGCAAAATCCAGAGTATTTGTGGATCGGTTGTTCTGACTCGCGTGTACCTGCAAACGAAATTGTAGACTTATTACCGGGTGAGCTATTTGTTCACCGTAACGTAGCAAATGTCGTTGTGCATACTGACCATAACTGTCTTTCGGTAATGCAATACGCTGTTGAAGTGCTGAAAGTGAAGCACATCATGGTCGTTGGTCACTATGGCTGTGGTGGTGTTCAAGCAGTATTAAACGAAGCGCGTTTTGGCTTAATTGATAACTGGCTACGCCATGTAGGTGATGTAAAAGAAAAACACATCGAACAACTCAATGCATTACCTGAGCAAGAGCGTTTAAATAGCTTAATTGAACTAAACGTTATCGAACAAGTACGTAACGTGTGCCGTACTAACATTGTGCAAGATGCTTGGGCGAAAGGCCAAGATTTAACAATTCATGGTTGGGTGTATGGCTTAGCGAATGGTCACCTTAATGATCTTGAGTCGGTTGTGACCTGTGCTGAAGAAGCTAGTGATACCTACGGTATCGCCGTTAAGCGTGTATTCGAACGCGTGGCAGAAAAAAGCTAAAACCTAAACTAGTTAGGTAGAAAAAAGGAGAGCTAATTCGCTCTCCTTTTTTATTGTTCGTCTTGTTTGCTAGCAAGTTGCTGCTCGAGTAATGCAACTTTCTCTTCAAGCTCAGTGAGTTTTTCACGAGTACGAATAAGTACTTGGCTTTGAATATCAAACTCATCACGGCTTACAAAGTCCATCTCAGCAAGTTTGTTTTGAATAGCTTGCTTTGTTTTGCCTTCAACTGTTTCGGCAAGGTTTTTCACGCCTTGCGGCATGTTGTCAGTAATTTGCTTAGCGATTTCTTCAAGTTTTGCTGGGTTGATCATCTTCGTCCCTTGAGTCACGTAAAAAAACAATCTTACCTTATTGGCTAGGCGTAGTGTAGTGATTACGGTAAAATTGCCCGTCCTGTCTTTGGATAATTTCTTTAGGGGCTTATGAAACTCAACCCAAAACAAGATGAAGCGGTAAAGTATATCAGTGGACCGTGTCTGGTATTAGCCGGTGCGGGCTCTGGTAAAACGCGTGTTATTACTAATAAAATCGCTTACTTGGTGCAAAAGTGTGAGTATCAAGCGCGCAATATTGCGGCGGTAACTTTTACCAATAAAGCGGCAAAAGAAATGCGCGAGCGTGTTACGCAAACACTCGGCAAGCAAGAGTCGAAAGGCTTATGGGTTTCAACGTTTCATACTCTTGGGCTTGAGATCATCAAAAAAGAGTTAACGACGCTAGGGTTTAAACCCGGTTTTTCGTTGTTTGATGATCAAGATACCAACCAGTTATTAGCCGAGCTGACCGAAGAAGAACTAAAAAAAGACAAAGACTTACTCAATCTATTAAAAATGCAAATAGGTAACTGGAAGAACGAATTGATTCTACCAGAGCGTGCCGTTCGCGAAGCCCGTGAGCCACAAAAAGCCTTGTTTGCTCAGCTGTATGCGCGTTACCAAAATCAACTACGTGCTTATAATGCCCTTGATTTTGATGATCTGATCATGATCCCTACTTTATTGTTAGGCCAAAATGCTACTGCGCGTGAGCGTTGGCAACAGCGTTTTCGTTACTTGCTTGTGGATGAGTACCAAGATACTAATACCAGCCAGTATCAGTTGGTTAAGTTATTGGTGGGTGAACGAGCTCGTTTTACAGTGGTAGGCGATGATGACCAATCTATTTACTCATGGCGCGGTGCTAAGCCTCAAAACCTTGTACTATTGAGTAAAGATTTTCCGGGCTTACGTTTAATTAAGCTTGAACAAAACTACCGAAGCGCAGGGCGAATTCTAAAAGCGGCGAATATTTTGATCGCCAATAACCCTCATGAGTTTGATAAAAAGCTATTCAGTGAACTTGGTTATGGTGAGCCAATCAAAGTGATTGGTTGTCGTGATGAAGAGCATGAATCAGAGCGAGTGGTGGCAGAGATCATTTCTCATAAATTCATGAAACGCACCAGCTACAAAGATTACGCGATTTTATACCGTGGTAACCATCAAGCGCGCGTGTTTGAAAAAGCACTTATGAGCAACCGCATTCCCTATAAGATCAGTGGCGGCATGTCGTTTTTCTCGCGTTCAGAGATTAAAGATATCATGGCGTATTTACGCTTATTGGTGAACCAAGATGATGACAATGCCTTTTTACGTATTGTAAATACGCCACGCCGTGAGATTGGTACAGTCACACTCGAAAAACTTGGCACCCTTGCTAATGAAAAGCATATCAGCTTATTTGCAGCCTGTTTTGAACCTGAACTTGCTCACCGATTAAAAGGCCGTGGTTTTAATGCCTTAGCTGGTTTTGCCCGCTGGGTGGTTGAGCTTTCTGATAATGCGGTACGCGGCGATACCCTTGAAGCTGTGAAAGAGTTAGTTAGGCAAATTAACTACGAAGCATACCTTTATGAGTCATCACCGAGTGCAAAAGCTGCTGAAATGCGCATGAAGAACGTTTCAGAGCTTTATCGTTGGATCACCGACATGCTAACAGGGGACGCAGACAACCCGCCGCTGAACCTTGCTGAGGTGGTTAGTAAACTGACTTTACGTGACATGCTTGAACGTAACGAAGAGGAAGACGAATCTGATGCGGTACAATTACTGACACTGCATGCTTCAAAAGGTTTGGAGTATCCGTATGTGTTCATGGTTGGCATGGAAGAGGGGTTACTACCACACCAAGTAAGTATCGATGAAGATAACGTTGAAGAAGAGCGTCGTCTTGCTTATGTAGGTATAACCCGTGCTCAACAAGAGTTGGTAATGACTTATGCTAAGTTACGTCGTCAATTTGGTGAAACGTCAGATACTGAGCTCAGTCGATTTGTGCAGGAGTTACCACAAGATGACTTAGCCTTTGAAGCGAAAAAGCCACCGTCTTCACAGGCTGAGCGTATGGAAAAAGGCCAAGCCCGTGTAGCTAATCTAAGAGCGATGCTTAAGAAGTAATTATTTGTGCGCTTGGTGTTTCGTATTCGAAGGGCGCCAGCGCATGCTGTTTACCAATAAACAACGACAACCCGTGCTTATCGAGTAACGTGCGGTAGTTAAAAATCGACGGTCCTTTCGCGATTACTTTGATATTTTGCAGCTTAGTAATCGCCAGTACACCTTGCAGTTGTAAGTGATAGTTTTCTTGCTGTAACACGCGCTTGCTAAATGTTGAACTTAATAACAAGTAATCGAATTGAAACTCAGTCAGTAAGTTTAATTCACAGCGATCTTTAGCAAATTCATTCAACCCAATCGAAAATCCTTGTGCGACCAAGTTTTTTAAATTTTCAATTTGTACCGCTGATGCGTAACGAATTTCTTGTTCGTTGAATAACAGACACATTCTATTCGCATCGTGGGCTTTTAATAGCTTACATAGTGCTTGAAAATTAATACGTTCAAGGACTAAGCCAGAGCAAGGGAACAATACTTTTTCTTTCTTACTGTCACTTACTAAGCTGAATGCTTGTTTTAGTAAGTTAAGTTCAACCTCAAAGTGCTGTACTCTATCGGTCGCAAACTTCTTAAGTACTTCAAAGCTGGTGCTGCCAAGTACAGGGTGTTCACCAAATGCTTCGAGTAAAGACTCTGCGCGAGTTTGCTCATCCAAGGTAATGATTTCGGCACTTCTAAAGTGCATAGGCAAGTCATCTAAGTGATGCATATTGTCAGCATCATGTTGCACATTACTGGCATTAAGCAGCGGATGGTAACATTCAAAGCGATTACGGCCTGCATTTTTGGCGTAATACATGGCAGCATCCGCATCACGTATAATTTCATCGGTGTGCTTGTAGCTTGGTTTTGAGTAAGTAATACCAATACTGGCACCACTTTGAATGCATTGACCTTTCATACAGAAAGGTTTTCTCATTATTTCGATGATACGTTTGGCAACATCTTGAGCTTGCTGTTGCTCAGTTAAGTGAGTGAGCAATACCACAAACTCATCACCACCTAAACGTGCAAGTAAATCATGCTCACGGATACAATGCGAGAAAGATTCAGCAACACCAATTAAAAATTGATCGCCTGCTTGGTGACCAAGGTGATCGTTGATGTCTTTAAATTTATCAAGGTCAATAAATAACACTGCAAACTGCTGCTCTGGATAGCGCTGATAATGCTGCAATGTTTTTTCTAACTGTGTTAGGAATAAACTGCGATTAGGTAAACTGGTTAATGAGTCATGGTGTGCATCGTGGTACAGCTGTTGTTCTATTTTTTTACGCTCTTCAATTTGCATCTGTAAGTGCAGGTTTGCTTGGCGTAACTCTTTCGTTTTCTCTGCAACTCTGTTTTCCAGCTTTTGATGATTTAGCTTTAACTCTTGATTTGCTAAATGGGTTTGAATGACGTTGGCTATTTGATGCGATACAAAGGTAATTAACTCACAGTCATCTTGCGTGAATTCGTGTTTATTATTATACGCTTGGCAAACTATTAGACCAATGACACCTTGCGATGTTTTAAGTGGTGCACCTAACCAGCTAGTTGCTGTTCGTTCAGCCGGGACGTCTACGGGCCTTTCAACAACGCCTAACTTAATTAGATTATTTGCTTTATCAATATCGATGACTTGGCATTCTTCGGAGCTTAAAACAAGTTCACTAAAACCTTTTGCAAAAGGTCTCGGCCTGCCTGTGTCATTGTATTCATCGACACAGTACGGAAAACTTAACCAGTGAGTTTGCTCATCATAAAGGGCAATATATAGGTTGTCTGCATAGGTAATGGTTTTAATAATTTCGTGAACATGTTTATAAACGTCGTCAAGATTTTCACTTAAGGTTGCCAGCTCTGATATTTTAAAAAGGATCTGTTGACGCTCTAACGCTTTTTTACGTTGCTGTATTTCTTCATTGAGAGCTTGATTACTTTGTGTCAGTGCACGAGTACGAATTTTAACTTCTGATTCGAGCAGTTCACGTTTCTTAACTCGTTCGATGGCCGTTGCCAAATAAAGTGACATTACTTCTAGCAACTCAATTTGTTGCTCAGAATAACTCAGGTCTTTTTCATAGCTTTGCGCGACCATCACTCCAATTATTGACTTATCGCGGTATACAGGAACGCCAACCCAATGCTCGGCAGGTGTGCCAAAGCATTTGAGTAAGCCTTGTTCAACCGCTAGCTCTGTTTGTTGTTTGGTGAAGTAGCTGGTTTTACCTTGCTTAAATACGTAACCTGTCAGGCCTTCTTTAAAGTACTGCTCATACTTCAATGGCACAGAGAGGCCATCTTTTTCGTCGGCAAAATAAGATAACTCAAGGTTATCGTAAACAGGGTTATGCAAAACCACGAAGAAGTTTTTACTTGGAATATAGTCTTGCAGGATGTTGTGGATAGCAGGGTAAAGCAAGGTTAATTCGGCAACAGTACTCGCTTGCTCTGATAATTGTAAAAGAGCATGTTGCAAGTGATGTGATTGCTTATACTTTTGTAAAAGCGATTTTAAGCGAACATTTTTACGTGCAAGCTTATCAAAGTGTGTTGCTGAATCTTCCAATGATTTAGAACTCATTTTATTATTGTTTAAATATCGTCCTTAATAGTTCCACTTTTTTATTAGATCGTCAAGTAACAGCTGTTAACAAATTAGTAATTTATTATGGTAGTATTTGGCTACAGAGCTAGCCTCGCGCCCTGATAAAGGCATAAAAAAAGGGCTTATAAAAATAAGCCCTTAGTATTAGATTTGAAACTGTTACTTGCTAGTCATGAAATCGATAGCAGCGCTGATCTCTTCATCAGAACAGTCCATACACGTACCTTTAGGAGGCATCGCGTTGAAACCATTAATTGCATGGTCAAGTAAAGTGTCCATGCCTTTAGCAATACGAGGAGCCCAATCATCAGCTGATTTAGGTGCGCCTAGTGCACCAGTGCCGTGACAAGCAAAGCATGCTGCTTGGTAAACTTGTTCACCAGAACGAGGGCCTGTAGGTTCAGCAGCGACTGCAGCTTTATCACCTTCTAGATAGACAGAACCAATTGGCGCTAGACGCTTTTTGATAGCATCTTCAGTCAAAGAGTTGTCATACGCTTGTGCATATGCCGTTGTTGCTAGCAGTAATAATGCAGCTGATAGTTTTTTCATTTTGCCTTGCTCACTTCGATTTGAACGTGATCAATCACGATATATATGACGGAAATTAGAACGATTATAACGCTAAGCCACAATTTATAAAATGATCTAAAAGGCTTTTTCTTGAGAAAAACCGTCATTTTTTTGCGTTAGCGCAAGAAAAGCCAGCATAAAATACTGGCTCTTAGCTTGATGCTTAAGCAAGCTCTAATACTTTGTTAACTAATTTTTCGATACCCGCATCTGCATCTAAAATACTTTGGGCCAACATATAGGCTGGGGTAGTGACCACTTTATGTTGTTGATCAACAACGATATCGTTCACAGCACAGCTTTGGTGTGCTCCACCAAGTTGTTCTATAGCTGCGGCGGTCTCTGCATCGCTCCCAATGGTTGTTTTTACACCTTTACCATAAATAAGCGGCAGCATGGCAGGCGCAATACATATATAACCTGCTGCTTTGTTGGCATCAACAAAAGCCTTCGCTGTTGTCAGTACATCACCTTGAACTTGGGCATCCGCACCTTTTACTGCAAAGTCGGATAGGTTTTTCGCGGCCCCAAAGCCACCTGGTACGATCAAGGCATCGAACTCATCTACATTTAGCTCAGTGAGCGCTTTAATTTCACCGCGGGCAATACGTGCAGCTTCAACTAGCACATTACGATTAGGTGTCATTTCTTCACCTGTTAGGTGATTAACGGTGTGCATTTGTTCGATATCGGGTGCGAAGCATTCATAGCTCGCGCCTGCTTTAGCGATATGTAATAAGGTTAACACGGCTTCATTGATTTCTGCGCCGTCGTAAACACCGCAACCAGCTAAAATTACAGCAACTTTTTTCATTTTTGAACTCTCCTTAATGCGACTAGCTTAAGTTTAACAAGGATACGAGCATGGCGACAAAATAAAAAATTTTCGTCGCTTGATAACTCGCAAAGCATGATGAATAGCTGTTTATGCCTTTTTATAAATTACTAACGAAAAAAAAAGTATAAAGGATCGCTATGATCTTTGATCCATTATGCTAGAATACTCCTCCGGTTATGAAAAGGGATGTTAATTCGGTATCGAATAAGCAAAAGGTTATCGCTACTAAAACCGTTTTCCACATCGGACAAAAATAATAAAAAAAGAACGCCGTAATATCTTTTTTAAATAAAAACATAAGCTTATCTAATTTTCCTAAATGTTTTTTCATTTTGGGAGAATTAACTGTGTCTGTTATCTACAAAGTTATCCACAGCTTGCTCTGTCATAAGGCTTTATTGGTTAATAATTCACAGTCGTTTTCTTCATGACCTTATGGCATGCTTACAAACAATTTAATGTTATTCAATTAGGATCCAATTTCACCATGGCTCAGATCCCTGAAAATCCACTTATTCTTGTAGATGGTTCTTCTTATTTATTCCGTGCATACCATTCGCCACCGCACCTTACTAACTCAAAAGGTGAAGCGACAGGCGCAATCTATGGCGTAGTTAATATGCTTAAGAGTTTGATCAAGCAATATGATCCATCGCACATGGTGGTGGTATTTGATGCCAAGGGTAAAACCTTCAGAAATGATATGTACAGCGAATATAAAGCGAATCGTCCGCCAATGCCGGATGATTTACGCACACAGATCGCACCACTGCATAACATTATTAAAGCAATGGGTTTTCCACTGATTAGTATTGAAGGTGTTGAAGCTGACGATGTTATCGGTACGTTTGCGCGAATAGCCTCAGAGCAGCAGCGTCATGTGCTGATCTCGACTGGCGATAAAGATATGGCGCAGCTTGTTAATGAGCATGTTACGCTGATCAATACCATGACAGATAGCATTTCAGATCCAGAAACCGTGGTTGAGAAGTTTGGCGTTGGTCCTGAATTGATCATTGATTACCTTGCCCTAATGGGTGACAAAGTCGATAACATCCCAGGTGTTGATGGCTGTGGTCCAAAAACAGCGGTGAAGTGGCTGCAAAAATATGGATCATTACAAGGTGTCATTGATCATGCAGGTGAAATAAAAGGCAAGATTGGTGAAAAGCTTGCTACAGCACTTGATCATTTACCACTTAGCTATGAGTTAGCAACAATTAAGTGTGATGTTGAGGTTGAGCCAGATCTTGAAAGCTTTAAGCTGCAAGAGCCTAATCGTGACGAATTGATTGCACTTTATGGTGAGTGTGAGTTCCGCCGTTGGTTAGCTGAGCTACTTGATAACCCTAAAGACGCTGACACGCATTTAGATGTGCCAACTGAAGCTAACGAACTACCAAAAGTTGCTGATGCACACTACGAAACAATCTTAACTGAAGAGCAACTTGATACCTTAGTGGCGCAGTTAAATGACGCCGAATTGTTTGCTTTTGATACTGAAACAACCAGCCTTGATTATATGCAAGCGCAATTGGTTGGTATGAGCTTTGCGGTTAAAGCCGGTGAAGCGGCTTACCTTCCGGTTGGTCACGATTACCCAGATGCGCCTGAGCAATTAAGCTTAGAAACCGTAATGGCAAAAATTGGCCCAATCTTAGCTGACGAAAACAAAGCGAAAGTGGGGCAAAACCTTAAGTACGATAAAAGCGTGTTAGCTAACGCAGGCTTTGAATTAAAAGGCATTAAATACGACACCATGCTGGAGTCGTATGTATTTAATAGTGTAGGCAGCCGCCATGATATGGACTCGTTGGCACTGAAATACCTTGGTCACAAAAATATCAGCTTTGAAGATATTGCCGGTAAAGGTAAAAAACAGTTAACGTTTAACCAAATTGAGCTAGAAAAAGCGGCGCCTTATGCTGCTGAAGATGCTGATATAACGCTACGTCTTCATCAAGTATTATGGCCAAAAATTGATGCTGATAGCCAATTAAAATCGGTATTCGAAGAGATTGAGTTACCACTTGTCACAGTGCTTTCTGATATTGAGCGTACTGGTGTTGCAATTGATAGCAACATGCTAGCAGCTCATAGTCAACGTTTAGGTGAACGCCTGTTAGAGCTTGAGCAAGAAGCTTATGATATTGCAGGTGAAAAATTTAACTTAGGCTCACCTAAGCAACTGCAAGCTATTTTGTTTGAAAAACTTGAGCTGCCTGTTATCAAGAAAACACCTAAGGGTGCACCTTCGACAGCAGAAGAGGTGTTACAAGAACTTGCTCATGATTATCCGTTACCAAAAGTGATTATTGAGCACCGTGGTTTATCTAAACTTAAATCAACCTACACAGATAAACTTCCGCTAATGGTTGATGAGCGCACTAAGCGAGTGCATACCTCTTACCATCAAGCTGTAACAGCAACAGGTCGTTTAAGTTCAACGGATCCTAACTTGCAGAATATTCCAATTCGTTCAGAAGAAGGCCGTCGAATTCGTGAAGCCTTTATTGCTGCACCAGGCCATAAAATTGTGGCTGCCGATTACAGCCAAATTGAATTACGTATCATGGCGCATTTATCTCAAGATAAAGGCCTATTAACTGCCTTTGCGAATGGTTTAGATGTTCACAGTGCAACAGCGGCAGAAGTCTTCGGGGTTAGCCTTGAAGAGGTTACCAGCGATATGCGCCGTAAAGCTAAAGCGGTTAACTTCGGTTTAATTTATGGCATGTCGGCGTTTGGTTTATCACGTCAATTAGATGTACCACGTCATGAAGCACAGCATTATATTGATAAATACTTCGAGCGTTTCCCTGGCGTACTTGAGTACATGGAAACAACCCGTGAAAAAGCAGCTGATAAAGGGTATGTAGAAACGATTTTTGGCCGCCGCTTACATTTACCTGAAATCAATGCCCGTAACGGTGCTCGTCGTAAAGCCGCTGAGCGTGCTGCGATCAACGCACCAATGCAAGGGACTGCTGCAGATATCATCAAAAAAGCGATGCTAAAAGTTCATCAATGGGTGAACGCACAAGCTGCAGGTTCAGTTAAGCTGCTCATGCAAGTGCACGATGAATTAGTGTTCGAAATTAAAGAAGAATCTGTGGACGACTATAAAGCTGAAATTTGTAAGTTAATGTCAGAAGCCGCTACTCTTGATGTGCCTCTGATTGTTGAAGCCGACAGCGGTGACAACTGGCAACAAGCTCACTAATATCTAAGCTAAGAGCCACCGATATAACAATTCGAGTGGCTCGGTCTGATTAGTTAAGGAGTGGTCGGTAGCTCCCATCACCCTTGTGGCTTTACATGAAATCGCTCCGAAAGTTTAACCCCAAACTTTAATTGTAAGCTCGTTACTTATTTATTTCTAAAATAGCTTTTAGGGTATTCTCTTTTTCAAGAATATCGCGATACAGTGCGAACTGGTTTCGGGCTCGTTCGAGGTTATGGTGTGCATGCTTAGTTGCAAAGTAATTGTCACCATCAATAAAATCAGTAAGAAAGCGCAAGCCAATCATAAATGTCATTACTTTTGTGCCAAGCCAAAAGCTCTCTTTTTCTGCATCAGTGATTACATTTTTTAATGGTTCTACATAGCCCTTAACAATAGCTGCAAAAATTTCTTCGCGAACTGTTACATTTTTCAGGTTAGTTGAGTCCTCTTGCTCAGGTGAACAGAAAGTGCGCACCATGTCACCAAAATCAAATAACCAATAGCCAGGCATACAGGTATCTAAATCGATAACTGCTTTTGCATCATCAGAATCTTTACAAAAAAGCATGTTATTGATTTTTGTATCATTATGACAGGGTCTTAATGGGATCTTACCTTCCAGTTTCTGTAGTTCATCAATTAGCGATTGCTGATTTAAACAGAACTCGATATCTGGTTGGCAAAGCTCGATACGATTTACAGGGTCATTTTCGATTGCTTTTCTGAAAGCATCAAAACGCATTGCTAAATTATGAAAATCTGGGATAACATGATGTAGTTGCTCAGCCTGAAAGTCTTGTAAAGCAAGCGCAAATTGACCAAATGCATTGGCCGCAGTTTGTGCTTGAGAGATGTTTGCTACAACATCCTCACTGTAACTGCCGCCAATAAATTCGAGTGCACGCCACACGCCTTGGTCACATTCCACCAAAAAATCATTTTTTATTGTCGGTACATGACGAATAATCTCGAGACTATATTCTCCTTTCACATGTTTGTCGTTTAGGTGCTTTTCGATAAGCCTTGCATTCTCTACAAGCTGCTCAGGGTTAGGAAATACATCAGTATTTAGTTTTTGCACAACGACAGCATTATCTTGTGACTTAAGAAGCATCGTTGTGTTTATATGGCCGTTGCCAATAGGTTTCAGTGTCACGTGATCTGAACTTAAGCCAAAATGCTCAGAAAGATAAGTTGCAACAGGATTCGACTTCATTAATTTTCCATTACTTTTTGTAAGAAGAGGTGTAGATTTATTCATTAAGCCCGAGGCGTAACTGACGTAATGTACTTGCTATTGCATCCAATTCAGCTTTGTAGGTTACGCCGTACCATGGCTCTTGTGCGGTATAAACGGCGACAGTTTGATTGTAATCTTTAATCGCAAGTTGTATCTGATTTGGTAAATAATACTCTTTCGTGACACCGTTGTCAGTATTTTCTAAAAACTGTACAAAGCCCTTTTCTAGAACCATGAATAAATCATCTGTAATCCCCCAAAAACTCATTGAACCAAGAGCTTCCTTAGCAATACTCTGACGCTCACCTAGAGAGTTATTACCTAACAAAATATCTTGCTCTAGCTTGATATCAAGATATTCAACAACATCGATTAAATGTTGTTGCTCATCGATGCTACACACTCCGCGATTGACCCCTCCTTGAGTCGATAAAGTATCAACTATAGGGTAACCAACCATAGCCCAATCATTACTACGCTTAAAATGTTCGGCGATAATTTTAAACGAAGAGGCCCCATAATAATCATCGGCTGTAATTACAATTGCAGGGTTCTTTACATAGGGTTTTGCACATAAAAGAGCGTGGCCTGTTCCCCAAGGCTTTTGCCGCTCTTTAGCTAAAGAAAGATACTTTTCTGGAATTGCAGTGATTTCTTGATTAACTAAGATAACTTCAAGTGATTTAGGCAAACGGGGTAAAATTCTTGCTTCAAATTCGGCTCGAATATTAGCATTTATGATGATAACAGCTTGAGTTACACCTACTTGAACAGCATCTCGAATACTTAGTTCCATAATAGTGCTGTTAAGACCTGGAATATCAGCAATTTGTTTGTTTCCACCAAAGCGACTACCGAGTCCGCCAGCTAATACGATTAAGGTTAGAGAATGATGAGTCATTGCGCGAGTAATAAGATGAACAAAGGAAAAGTGTACCAGAACCTTTGATATTCGAGCAACGGCTGTTAATAAGGATTGTAAGTGTTAAAAAGCACCATGTTAAGAGAGATTTAAGAGGGCACAAAGTAGAGCTCAGTGCTCCTCAAAAATCATCAGCACGTTGTAGTGATTAAGTGTTTATTTGAAGGTTGCTAGCAACTGTAATAACTGTTGCAGTTTAATAACGGTTTTTTTCAGCTTCTCTTCGTCCATACCGTCGTTGCTTAAGCTTTCTACATCAGCTGCAACATCGAGAACGTAAGGTTTAAAGCGTTTCGCTTCAAAATCAAAGCCAGCATCTTTTGCAAATAAGGCTTTGAATTTGCCATGGCCTTGCTGCTGTAAATCATCTAATTTTTTATCAGCATCAAGTGCCTGACGATAAACGATTTTTAGGTTAGCATTGAGTTGTTCAATAATTGAATCCATTTTTTTCCTAAAGCTTTAGACTGCAATGCCGATATAGTACGTGGATTGTCATAAAAAGTCAGGTAATGAACTATGAATATATCAGGATCAAGCTTACCAGCGATGAGTGGCGGTGGCGAAAGCGCAGAAGTTTACAGCGCATCACTTGCTAAAAAACAGCAAAAGGCTGATGGTGCTGCGGCACTTGCACTTATCGAAGGCGCAGCAATGAATACCAGTGCTGCACAAACACCTGCTAAGTCGGTAACTGCGACACTAGGTAACAACGTAAACGTATACGTTTAGTTGTTAAATTAGATAGGGCGTGTTGACCCTTTATGATTGATTTTGCAGCAGTGTGTTTGGTATTTAGGCAAGGCAGAGCCTATGTAGTGTGGTTGTTCCACATAAATAGGCGATAACGCAGCATTAATGCCAAACACGCGCTGCCCTTCGGGTTCTTCCTAGGGGCGATTAACTCTTTGTTACTCGATTTTTACTTAGCCCACTAGGTTACAAATCTCGCGCCGCGATTAAATCGCCCCTAGAGTGAACAAATTTCAATCAACAAAGGTCAACACGCCCTTAGATCGATAGGCGTTTTACTTTTTTCGCCGCCGATCTCGCGCACAAGCTTAGGAACTAAGAACCCCGGCAATGCTGCCAGCATAGCCGTCACGATTTCCCGTGCCTGACTTTCAGCTATATCAAAATGGCTGGCACCTTCAACTTTATCAAGTAGATGTAAGTAGTAAGGTAAAATGTCTGCTTCGAATAGCGCTTCACTAAGTGCAACTTGTGACTCGACAGAATCATTCACATCTTTTAGTAACACCGCTTGATTTAATAACGTAACACCCACAGCCTTTAATTTTTGCATGGCCGCTTTAAAGTCATCATCAATTTCGTTAGCGTGATTGATATGGTTTATAAACACCACCTTTAAGGGCGATGCAGCAAAGCGTGCACATAGCTCATCGGTAATTCTTGCAGGGATCACCACAGGTAAGCGGCTGTGAATACGCATGCGTTTAATTTGCGGAAGCTGCTCTAACTCATCCATAAACCAACTTACAGCATCGTCTTTGGCCATCAATGGATCGCCACCACTTAAAATGACTTCGTTGATGTTGCTGTCGGCTTTAATATAAGCCAGTGCGTCAATTAAGCTGCGTTTGTTTAATTGGTTTTCTTGATACGGAAAGTGGCGTCTAAAACAATAACGGCAATTTACAGCACAGCCGGTTTTAAACATCACTAAAACCCGAGAGCGATACTTGTGTAACAAACCAGGTTGGTTGTTATCTTGCTCTTTTAGAGGATCTTTGTCGTAACCTGTTTTTGCTAAAAACTCTTGGTGTCTTGGCATCACTTGCAGTAAAAGAGGGTCGTTTATGTCGCCATAACGCATTTTTTTGATAAAAGGCAGCGGCACGCGGACAGGAAAAAGACTGCGTGCTTTGAGGTCTTTTTCGTCTACTTTGCTTGATAATCCTAGCATTTCTAGCAAGCGTTCAGGACAAGTGACAACATTTGCCAATTCTTTTTGCCAGTTTTTATGCAAATTTACTTCATTTCTTTGTATCATTGACACGTAGATTACTCGAAATTATTTAGACAGAGGAAACGATGGCGAATTATAGCACCAATGAGTTCAAGGGCGGCCTAAAAATTATGTTAGATGGCGAACCTTGCAGCATCTTAGAAAATGAAATGGTAAAACCAGGTAAAGGCCAGGCGTTTAACCGTGTTCGTATTCGTAAACTTATCACAGGTAAAGTACTAGAAAAAACATTCAAGTCAGGTGAATCAGTTGAAGGTGCAGACGTAATGGATACAGATTTAGCGTATCTATACACTGACGGTGAGTTCTGGCACTTCATGAACAACGAAACATTTGAGCAAATCGCTGCTGACGAAAAAGCGCTTGGCGACAATGCAAAATGGTTAGTTGAAAATGACGTTTGTACTATCACGCTTTGGAACGGTAGCCCAATCGCTGTGACTCCACCAAACTTCGTTGAATTAGAAATCACTGAAACAGATCCAGGTCTAAAAGGTGATACAGCGGGTACTGGCGGTAAACCAGCAACATTAAGCACAGGTGCTGTTGTTCGTGTTCCTCTATTCGTACAAATCGGCGAAGTGATCAAAGTTGATACACGTAGCGGTGAATACGTGAGCCGTGTTAAGTAATAGGCATTGTTAAGCAATTTATTATAAAATCCCAGCTTCTGCTGGGATTTTTTTTGGGAAACACTATGTCTAATGTCCTTTGGCAACCAAGCGCCGATATTGAAACTTTACGAGAGCGTGCCGTCATCATTCGCCGTATTCGCGAGTTCTTTTATGCCCGTGATGTTATGGAGGTTGAAACGCCAAGCCTTAGTGCTGCCAGTGTAACCGATGTGCATTTAGTGACTTTTAGTACCGAGTTTGTTGGTCCTGGTCATGCTGGTGGCTTACCACTTTATTTGCAAACTTCCCCTGAGTTTGCCATGAAGCGTTTACTTGCTGCAGGCTCTGGAGCTATTTTCCAGCTATGCAAAGCTTTTCGTAATGAAGAGGCGGGTAGTCATCATAATCCTGAATTTACAATGCTTGAGTGGTATCGTCCGGGTTTTGATGAATTTGCGCTTATGGATGAAATGGATGAGCTTATGCAATTAGTGCTCGGCGTAGAAAGCGCAGAGCGACTCACTTATCAGCAAGCCTTTGTAAACGCCTTAGGTGTAGACCCTTTAACTGCTGATATCAGCACATTGCAGCAACTCGCAACAGAGCAGGGCTTTGCCGATATTGCCGCGAATGAAACACACCGCGACACCTTGTTGCAGCTGTTATTTTGTATGAAGGTTGAGCCAACTATTGGCCAAGAAAAGCCTTGTTTCGTTTATCATTTTCCAGCTTCGCAAGCAGCTCTTGCGCAAATTTGTCAGCACGATGAGCGAGTAGCAGGGCGCTTTGAGTTATATTTTAAAAATATGGAACTGGCAAACGGCTTTAATGAGCTGACCAATGGCAAAGAGCAAGCAGCTCGTTTTAGTGAAGATAATCAGTACCGAGAAGCAAATGGCTTAAAGCATGTGCCAATGGATGAGCGTTTAATAGCTGCACTAGAGCATGGCTTACCACAATGTGCGGGTGTCGCACTGGGCATTGATCGACTCATTATGCTGGCAACGAATAAACAAAAGATTAAAGACGTACTCGCCTTTGATGTTGAAAGGGCTTAACTTATTTGGCTCTTGGCTCTTGGCTCTTGGCTCTTGGCTCTAGGTGTTTGGGTGCTAGGTAAAAAACCTAGCACCCAATTACTTATAGCTCGTAAATAAATGTCACACCGGCAACCATTGGTTCGCCAAGTTGTGTGTATGTATGAGTGGTGTAACCGTCTAATGGATCGTTACCAAACTCAAAACCACGAGTTGGTACGTCTTCGTCAAATAAGTTACGTGCCCATGCATTAATGCTCCAATTATCACTTTCATAACCAAATGAAGCATTCACTAAATTAGTGCTTGGTGCTTGTGAGTTATGGCTGTCAGAGAAGTAGTAATCGTCTTTGCCTTCTACACCAATTGATGCATAAAGTGCTGGCGTAAAGTTATAACGCGCAGTGAATGCGTATTGGTATTTAGGTGCTTGTGCTTGATCTCGACCATCTTGATCTAGGCCTGATTGCGCAACAAAGTCATTGATTTCTGTATGTAGATAACCTGCACTACCTGTTAGTAGTAAATTGTCAGTAGCTTGGAAGCTGCCTTCAATTTCTAAACCGTAGTTTTCTCCAGAGCTGGCGTTATCGATATAGCCTGTGAATTTTTGGCCTTCAACTTGCCACGATTTTAACTGCATATCTTCGCGGTACATGTAGAAAGCGGCAAGACGTAACACAAACTTATCGTCCAAAGAGCTGCCTTTAACACCAAACTCACCGCTCCATAGGTATTCAGGGGCAAATGATGTGTGATTAGCAAAGAAATCCGCATCTAGGTTTAAGCCTTCGTCTTTTGCTTTTGCTAAAGCCTCAGAGTTAATACCGCCAGCCTTATAGCCACGAGTAATGCTGGTGTAGATCATTGTGCGATCAATGACCTGGTATTCAAGTGCAAGCTTACCGCCTACCATGACATCATCGGTTTCTTCGATAAAACCGTTATTGTCTGTATAGTCGCCTTGATACTGCTCAACACGTAATCCTGTGATTAAGGTTGTTTTTGGACCGATAGGTGTTGCTAATTGCCCGTATGCAGCAATATTGCTGGTTTCATAATTCGATGCAAATGGTTGTGCCAGCCAAGTGTATTGGCGCTCTAAATCAACTTCGCGGCCTTGATAGTAAATGCCAGCGACCCAATCACCTGATTTACCGCTAAATTGCAGCTCTGCAGCCTGATCTTGACGATCGCGAAAGTAAGCGTCTGTTGAGCTATAGCCCCAATCATGCAAGCCAGCAGCACATAACTCAGGTTGGGCTTCATCATTACACACCCAGTCTTCGTCATAGCTGTATAACAGCTCGCTGTCGATACCAGATAGGTTTAGGCTAACATCAAAAAAATCAAAGCCGGTGTATATGTTTGCTAGGCCAACCGCAATGCTTTCTTGGTTGTCTTGGCCTGGTTCATCAGCAACACTGTAACGGCTGTTATCTAATGTGAATGCGTCATAGCCGTTATTTATATCGATGTAATGTACATTCAGTTCAGTACGTAAATGCTCGGTCAATTGGCTGTGTAACTTAAAGCGAGAGACAAGCTCATCTTGTTGCTGGGTATCTTCACCTAAATAACGGTTTTCTACATACCCATCAGACTCACGTTGATAAATGCTGGCGCGTACTGCTGTGTCGTCGGTAATACCCGTACCTGCGGCTATACCTGCTTCATAGCTGTTGTAGTTGCCCGCACCTAATTGTATTTTCACACTTGGGTCAAGAGTGGGTGTTGCAGATTCCATTTGAATCATGCCAGCTAAGGCATCAGCACCAAAGCGAGTTCCTTGTGGGCCGCGATAAATTTCAACTTGGTCGATATCAAATAACAGTGAACTGCCGCCTAAACCAGAGTAGTTAATACCGTCGATCACTAAGCCAACCGAAGGATTAATAGGGTCAACAAACTGTGAGCGTAAACCAACACCACGAATTTGCACGAAACGACCACGAGATGCCCCTGAGGTAAAGTTTACATTCGCTGCACTAGCAAGCATCTCATCTAAAAACTTTGCACCGCGTTGATTGATTTCATGGTCTGAAAACAAGCTGGCGCTGGCACTAAGGGTTTGAATGCTTTCTCTTTTGAAATCACCGGTAACTTCAATTTTTTCAAGCTCACCGTCTTCAGCGTAAGCAATCGAAGATGCTGCGAATAAAGGCAGGATGGCAGCAGATAATAATGATAAACGTCGTTTCATGCGGATTCTTAACTCCATTTTCGGGACTGCTATTCTAGCAACCTAGCTAGCCAAATGGCTATAAAATCAATTTTTATGATATAAACGCAGGCAATTATACGTAAATTGATTAGGAATACGACTATGACCTTTAAAGTAGACTTTAAAGTGCGTGATTATGAGTGTGATTTACAAGGCATTGTTAATAACAGTGTTTATTTTAATTACCTAGAGCATGCTCGCCATGAGTTTTTACATGCTCAAGGTGTCGACTTTGCAAAGCTAGCAAGAGAAAAAGTAAACCTTGTCGTGCTGCGAAGCGAAATGGATTACAAGGCATCACTAGTGCCGGGCGATGAGTTTTACGTTGCAGTTGAGCCTGAGCGTATCAGCCGTTTAAAGTTTGCTTTTAGGCAAACGGTGTATCGTAAACATGACGATAAAGTGATGCTTCAAGCGCTGGTAATTGGCACGTCGGTAAATGAAAAAGGTCGTCCTTTTTTACCAGAAGAAGTCGATAACTTATTCAAATAGTCTGCATTGTTCTTATACATACTCGCTTTGAACATTTTTTTACAGATAAAACATGTTTTTTTAACGATCAATTGCGTTAAATGTTGTTATTATTACTACATTGAAATTTGAATCGTAAAAAATATGAAGTTAGTAGCCTTGCCCCTTCTTTTAGTATTATTTTGCATGGGCTGCTCATCGACAGGGACAGTCACTAGTGAGCAATTAAAATATACACAGTGGCAATTATCAAAAGTGAATGGTTTAGCTATTCCTGTATCTCAAAAAGCCTCTATACGCTTTATCGAAGCGATGCAGGTTAACGGCTTTGCAGGCTGTAATAAATTTTTTGGTGAAGGTGCGCTCAGCGAAGATACGCTAACGGTAAAAAAATTAGGTATGACTCGTAAATCATGTGGTGAGCAAGTTAATGAGCTTGAGCAGCAATTATTGTCAGCGCTAAAAGAAGGTGCGGCAATTACGCTAACAGGTGAGAAACTAACTCTGCAAGGCGAGCATCACTTTACCTTCATTGCAAAAAACTAAAGTGGCTTAGCTTGCAGCAATTTTTTAACTGACGTACACTCAGAGCGTTTTAAAAGAAACGAATTTATACTTGTCGGAGTGCCTTTAACAAGGCTGAGATCGCGAAAGCGGGATCCGTGAACCTGATCAGGCTAACACCTGCGTAGGGAACAAGCTGCCTCACTGGGCGCTTGTGCGCCAAATTTATGGGGCATAAGCGGCACAGGCTGCACTAGTAAGCACTTAGCTTATTAACGATCCAATGGCGTTTGCCACTCTCTATTGCATTTGCAATATCTGACAAGACAACCCTTGAAGCAATGAGGTAAGTCATGTCAAACACAACAACTAAACCATCTCGCCGCGAAGTTCGTGCGGCAGCATCAGACTATATTTATAACTTAACGGGTCAACCCTTTCCTAATTCTCATAAAGTTTATGTAGAAGGTACACAAGACAATGTACGAGTAGGGATGCGTGAAATCACTCTCAGCGATACCTTCATCGGAGGCACTGAAGAGAACCCTGTATTTGAATCTAACGCGCCAATTCGTGTTTACGATACCTCGGGCCCATACACTGACCCAGATTTTAAACTTGATGTGCGCAAGGGCCTTGAGAAATACCGTGAAAAGTGGATTGAAAGCCGCGGCGACACTGAAATTTTAGACTCAGTGACTTCACAATTTTCTCAACAACGAATGGCAGATGAAGGGTTAGATCATATCCGCTTTGAACATCTACCAAAGATCCGCCGTGCAAAAGCGGGTAAAAACGTGACCCAAATGCATTATGCGCGACAAGGCATTGTGACGCCTGAAATGGAATATGTCGCAATTCGTGAAAACATGGGACGCGCTAAAATTCGTGAAGAGTTACTAGCAGCCCAGCACAAAGGCGAATCGTTTGGCGCTAGCATTCCTGATTTTATTACCCCTGAATTTGTGCGTGATGAAATTGCCCGTGGCCGCGCCGTGCTTCCTAACAACATCAACCATCCAGAAACCGAGCCGATGATTATCGGCCGAAACTTCTTAGTTAAAGTGAACGCGAATATTGGTAATTCGTCGGTCACTTCATCAATCGAAGAAGAAGTAGAAAAAATGGTGTGGTCGACGCGTTGGGGCGCCGACACGGTAATGGACTTATCAACGGGGCGCTACATTCACGAAACCCGTGAATGGGTAGTACGTAATTCGCCAGTGCCAATTGGTACCGTACCAATCTATCAAGCGCTTGAAAAAGTAAACGGTGTAGCTGAAGACCTAACGTGGGAGATTTTCCGCGATACCTTGATTGAACAAGCAGAACAGGGTGTTGATTACTTTACCATTCACGCTGGGGTATTGCTGCGTTATGTGCCAATGACCGCAAAGCGTGTTACCGGTATTGTTTCCCGTGGTGGCTCAATCATGGCGAAATGGTGTTTAGCGCACCATAAAGAAAACTTCTTATACACGCACTTTGAAGAAATTTGTGAAATTTTAAAACAGTACGATGTGTGTTTTTCATTAGGTGATGGCTTGCGCCCAGGCTCTATTGCTGATGCGAATGACGAAGCCCAGTTCAGCGAATTACGCACTCTAGGTGAGTTGACAAAACTTGCTTGGAAACATGATGTGCAAGTGTTCATCGAAGGCCCAGGCCATGTGCCAATGCATATGATCAAAGAGAACATGGAAGAGCAGCTAAAACACTGTGAAGAAGCACCGTTTTATACTCTTGGTCCATTAACCACGGATATTGCACCGGGGTACGACCATTTCACATCAGGTATTGGCGCTGCGCAAATTGCTTGGTACGGCTGCGCTATGCTTTGTTATGTAACCCCTAAAGAGCATTTAGGCTTACCAAACAAAGAAGACGTTAAAGAAGGTTTAATCACTTACAAAATTGCTGCTCATGCTGCCGATTTGGCAAAAGGCCACCCGGGTGCGCAAGAGCGTGACAATGCATTATCAAAAGCGCGCTTTGAGTTCCGTTGGCACGACCAATTTAACCTAGGTTTAGACCCAGAACGCGCCCG
Organism: Pseudoalteromonas sp. PA2MD11; assembly: GCF_017808125.1. Taxonomy (NCBI): domain Bacteria; kingdom Pseudomonadati; phylum Pseudomonadota; class Gammaproteobacteria; order Alteromonadales; family Pseudoalteromonadaceae; genus Pseudoalteromonas; species Pseudoalteromonas sp. PA2MD11. Next base: position 7,570 of record NZ_JADKNF010000020.1, on the reverse strand, counting down.
CGAATATCACGACGAAACACTGCCACAAGAATCAGGCAAGATTGCACATTTTTGCTCAATGTGTGGCCCTAAGTTCTGCTCGATGAAGATCACTCAAGAAGTACGTGATTACGCCAAAGATCTTGAAGCAAGAGGGATTGATCCAAATAACGTAGGTGATGCTATCGAAATCAAAATGGTCGATGTTGAAGCCGAAATGAAAGCGAAATCAGACGAGTTCAAAAAAACAGGCTCTGAGATTTACCACAAAGCCGTTTAATTGATGGAGCTAGGCATCAGCGATAGGCTCTGGGTATTTACCTAGGGCCTAGAGCCTAGGGCCTAGAAAGTTTATGTCATTAAAGATAGCGATACTGGGTTTTGGTTTAACTGGCCGTTTAACTGCATTAGCACTTGCTAAAGAGCATCAGCTAAGTGTGTTTGAGCAAGATAATGAACATGCTAGCAACAGTGCTGGCAGCGTTGCCGCAGCGATGTTGGCACCCCTTGCAGAATCAGTCTTGTGTGAACAGGATTTAGCCCTACAAGGGCTTAATAGCATCACTCGTTGGCAGCAAATTTTAAGTGAGCTCGATGACGCTGTGTATTTTCAACAAACAGGCAGCTTAGTGGTTGCTCATCAGCAAGATAAGGGCGATTTACAAAGTTTTGTAAGCCGCTTAAAACCGCTTGAAAGCTATCAGGCACAGGCATTGGTTGGCACTCAAATCGCAGACCTTGAGCCAGAACTTGCTGGGCGTTTCCACCAAGGTGTTTATTTACCTTGTGAAGGGCAACTCGATAATCATGCATTTTATAGTTCCAGTTTTAAAAAGCTTACCTCGCAAGGGGTGCAATTTAACTTTGGCTGTAAAGTTGAATTGAACGCCCATCAAGTGAATGGCCAAAGCTTTGACTATGTATTTGATTGCCGCGGCTTAGGTGCTAAACAGGCTGAACCCTTACTTCGCGGAGTAAGAGGGGAGGTTGCGCGTTTATATGCACCAGAGGTGAATCTAACCAGGCCGATACGACTGATGCATCCGCGTTACCCAATTTATATTGCTCCTAAGCCAAATCATCAATTTGTGATTGGTGCGACTGAAATCGAATCGCAAGACCGCGGTAAAGTCACCGTGCGCTCGGCGCTGGAGTTATTGTCTGCTGCTTATACGGTGCATAGCGGCTTTGCTGAAGGGCGTATCGAGAGCTTGCAATCAGGGCTTCGTCCTGCGTTTGCAGACAACCGTCCGAAAGTCACAAAACAAGGTCGAGTGATCAAAATTAATGGCTTGTACCGCCATGGCTATTTACTTGCACCTCAGGTGGTTGATGATGCAGTGAGCTTAATTGCTTAAGGATAAAAATGAATATTTTAATTAATGGTCAGTCAGTTACAGTGAACGACAATACATCGCTCACTCAGGCGTTGAGCCAGTTTGGCGCAAGACCTCCATTTGCCGTTGCCGTTAATGGTGACTTTGTACCGCGCAGTCAATGCGATGCTAAAACCCTCAACGAAGGCGACAGCATTGAGTTATTGTCGCCAATTCAAGGAGGCTAAGATGGATAGTTTTTCGGTTTATGGTGAGCAGTTTACAAGTCGGTTACTGATAGGCTCAGCATTGTATCCTTCACCTAGTGTTATGCAGGATTCGATAGTGGCCTCACAGGCTGAGATTGTCACCGTTTCATTAAGACGCCAGCAAAGCGCTGCTGCGGGTGATGATTTTTGGCAATTGATAAAAAACACTGGGTTAAAGGTGCTGCCGAATACGGCGGGTTGTCATAGCGTGAAAGAAGCGGTGACCTTGGCGCAAATGTGCCGCGAAGTGTTTGCCACTGATTGGATCAAGTTAGAACTAATTGGTGATGAATATAATTTACAGCCAGATCCAATCGCACTGCTTGAAGCCACTAAAATTTTATTGGCCGATGGCTTTAAAGTTTTACCTTATTGCACAGATGATTTAGTGCTGTGTCAGCGCCTCGCTGATTTAGGCTGCGAAGTATTAATGCCTTGGGGCGCACCAATTGGCACGGGTAAAGGCTTGCTAAATCCTTATAACTTAAAAATGATCCGTGAGCGCTTGCCAAACCATACTTTAATTGTTGATGCGGGCTTAGGTTTACCATCTCATGCCTGCCAAGCGCTTGAATTAGGGTATGATGCCGTATTATTAAATTCGGCAATTGCGGGTGCAGGTTGCCCAGTGACGATGAGTAAAGCGTTTAAGAGTGCTGTAGAGGCGGGGCGATATAGCTATGTGGCTAAAGCGATGTCAGAAAAAGACGTCGCAAGCCCATCAACGCCGACGCTCGGAATGCCATTTTGGCATCAAGAATAAAATGTGAGGAATAACATGAATCAGGTTGTATGGACCATAGCTGGCTCAGATTCGGGCGGCGGTGCAGGAATTCAAGCCGATATCAAGGCAATGCAAAGTTTTAATGTACATGGCTGTACGGTTATTACTGCTTTAACGGCACAAAATAGTTTAGGTGTAGAAGCGCTAAACCCGATATCAACAGAAGTGATTGAGTCGCAACTATTAGCCTTAGCCAGTGATATGCCTGCCAGCGTGATTAAAATTGGTATGCTTGCCAATGTGCAGCAAATACAGCTTATTAGTGAGCATTTAAAGCATTACAAAGCGACTTGGGCAGAGCCGCCTTTAGTTGTTTATGATCCGGTTGCCATTGCCTCAAGTGGTGATTTATTAACAGAAGAAGATACCGTTAGTGCCATCAAAGAGTGCTTATTGCCATTAGTCGATGTAGTAACACCGAACACCCACGAAACGCAGTTATTAACTGGTGTTTATTTGATTGGCCCAAGCGCAGTGAAAGAAGCCGCCGAGAAGTTAACAGGCTATGGTGCAAAAGCGGTGATTATCAAAGGGGGTCACTGGGATTACCCAAGTGGCTATTGCATTGATTACTGCGTGCAAGGTGAGCAGGAATATTGGCTTGGTAACGAAAAAATTCAAACTCCGCATAGTCACGGTACTGGATGCAGTATGGCCTCTGTGATTGCTGCGTGTTTAACCAAACAGTATCCTCTCAAAGATGCCTTTATTTTAGCGAAAGCCTATATAAACCAAGGATTAAAAGCAGCCGTTCGACATGGTGAAGGGATTGGACCTGTTGCACACACTTGCTTTCCAACAAATCTAGCAGATTACCCACAAGTCATCGAGGCGGGAAGTTGGCTAGGTGATGAGCTCGACTTTGATTGCCCGGTTGATTTTACTATGGCTGCAGGTTTTGCCGAGTGCGACTCTAAACAGCTTGGGCTATATGCCGTTGTTGATACGGTTGATTGGTTAGAGAAGTGTTTAGCCGAAGGGGTTAAAACCGTTCAATTAAGAATGAAAAATGCAGACGATGCAGCACTTGAAGAGTCGATTGCAAGTGCGGTTTTGCTGGGGCAGAAGTACGATGCGCAGGTATATATTAATGATTATTGGCAATTGGCGATTAAGCACGGCGCTTATGGTGTGCATTTAGGACAAGAAGACTTACAAACCGCTAATTTAATTGCCATAAAAGAGGCGGGGTTACGCTTAGGTGTATCGACTCATGGCTTTTATGAGATGCTGCGTGCACATAATTACAGACCAAGTTATATGGCGTTTGGTGCTATTTATCCAACCACCACTAAAGACATGACTGGGCAAATTCAGGGCTTAGAAAAGCTCGAAAAATTTGTGCCGTTGATGGCCGATTATCCAACGGTGGCGATTGGTGGAATTGACTTATCTCGTGCTGAGCAAGTTGCGAGCACGGGGGTTGGCAGTGTTGCAGTAGTACGTGCGATTACTGAAGCCGAAAACTACCAAGCAGCCATTGCCACGTTAAAACAGCTGGTCGAAGGTCAGTCATAATATGAGCGCGTTAAGCGACAAAGAGCAAATTCGTTATAGCCGCCACTTGCTACTCAAAGAGGTGGGGCATGCAGGGCAGCAAAAGTTAAAAACTGCACATATTGTGGTTGTCGGAGCGGGTGGGCTTGGCTCACCGGCATTGTTTTATTTAGCGGCTGCAGGAATCGGGACGCTCACTTTGATTGACGACGATAAAGTTGAGCTTTCAAATCTACAGCGACAAATACTCTATAAAGTAAACCACATGGGGCAGGCAAAAACACAGGCGGCTGCCAAGGTGTTAGGCAGTTTAAATAATCAAATTACGGTTAAGCCTCTATGCCAAAAGCTTGATGAAAGTAACTGTGCTGAGCTACTTGAAGGTGCTGACATCATCCTCGATTGCAGTGATAACTTTGCTACCCGCTATTTGGTTAATCGCTATTGTTTAGCTAAATCTATCCCACTTGTATCAGCTGCCGCTATTGCAACGCAGGGGCAGGTGATGAGTTTTGATTTTCGTGATGAACAAAGCCCTTGCTATGGCTGTATATTCCCGCAAACGGAGGAGCAAACAGCACTTAATTGTGACAATGCTGGGGTATTGAGCCCGTTACTGGGTGTTATGGGAAGCATGCAAAGTTTATTGGCTATCAATATATTGCTTGGCCATAAAACGGGCAGCGAGTTTATTCAATTTGACGGGCTAACATTAATGCAGCAGCGCTTTAATATTCAAAAAGATAGTGAGTGCTCAGAGTGTAATCGTGGGGTGTAGGCGCGATTTATAGATAATTTTAAGCAAACCACTTTTGCTCAAGTGGTTTGCTTAATTGAACTTATTAGTCGTTAATTTTTGCAAATGGTGTGCCCATGCGCGTTACTGTTTCTGGGTGTTGATCTGATAAGAACTCAGCTTGATTTGCACCCCAAGCTAAAATAACGGTAGAGCCTAACTTAAAGCGACCCATTTCTTCACCCTTCTTCAGAGTAATCGCGTTGTCACCTGTAGTTGGGTAATTCCAACTAAATACATCTTTACCTGCTGGTGGCGTTACTGTGCCTGCCCAAATAGTCTCGATGCTAGCAACAATTGTCGCACCAACAAGTACCATGGCTAGCGGGCCAATTTCAGTTTCAAAGATAGCCACAACACGCTCGTTACGAGCAAATAGGTTAGGTACATTTTGTGCTGTTAACGGGTTTACCGAAAATAAATCACCCGGTACGTAGATCATTTTGCTCAGCGTACCATCAACAGGCATGTGAATACGGTGGTAATCTTTTGGTGCTAAATAAATAGTCGCAAACTTACCGCCTAAAAACGGCGCTGTGTCTTCTTCTTTGCCACCAAGGAGTGCTTGTAAGCTGTAGTCATGGCCTTTTGCTTGGATGATTTGACCGTCGACTACATCGCCTAATTGGCTAATTGCCCCATCAACTGGGTGAGCAATAATGTCGCTATCTTCAGCAAGAGGACGAATACCTTCTTTTAATGGGCGAGTGAAAAACTCATTAAAAGTTTTGTAATGAGCTGGATCTGGGTATTTAGCCTCACTCATATCAATTTTGTATTGTTTGATAAACAATTTAATTAAGGCCGTTGTTAAGCCACCCGCTTTTGCTGCTGCTAACTTGCCAACCATGCGCGAAATGAAATGTTTTGGCATGGCATATTGCATAGCAATTTTGAATTTATCTAAACTCACTTGTTATTTCCTAAATAGTTATACGCGAGGAGCGCGTGCACCAGCACGGCCGTCGGCCATAGTTTCTAAAATTCGGTGGTAACTGTCAAAACGAAGTTCTGAAATTTCACCATCATCAACAGCTTGGCGAATTATACAGCCAGGATCGTTTAAATGCTTACAATCGCGAAAACGACAGCCACCAATAAAATCACGGAACTCTTTAAAGCACCATGTAACGCGCTCAACATCTAAATGCCATAAGCCGAACTCACGAATTCCCGGTGAGTCGATTAGGTTACCACCACTTGGTAAATGGTGTAATCGCGATACGGTTGTTGTGTGTTGACCAAGGCCGCTGTTCTCAGAGACTTCTTGGGTTAAGATATCTGCATCTGGCAGTACCGTGTTCACTAAGGTTGATTTGCCCACACCACTTTGACCAACAAAAATACTGTTCTTATCAACCAGTTTTTGTTTAAGCTCAGCAATGCCTTGACCGGTTTTATTACTGACTAACAGTACTTGATAACCTAGCTCACGATAGATATCGAGAATTTCATCAATAAAAGCAAGGCCTTCACCGTCAATTAAATCTATTTTGTTAAGCACTAAAATTGGCTCAATCCCCATGTCTTCACAGGCAACTAAATAGCGGTCGATAATGTTTGGCGTAAACTCAGGCAATACCGCAGAGACCATTAAAATTTGGTCGATATTGGCAGCGACGACTTTTACCCCGTCATAAAAATCAGGGCGCGTTAATTGTGAGCGACGCTCATGGGTTGCTTCAATAACGCCTGCTAAGTCGCCTTCGCTAACTTTTGCACGGCGAAAAATAACTTCATCACCACATACAAGGCTCGATACAGTTCTGCGTATATTACAGCGCAGAACTTCGCCTGATTCGGTTTCGATATCGGCATGTTGGCCAAAACGACTGATCACAACCGCATTTTCGGCAGGGCCTAAATTGTCATTTTGCCACTGCACAGTTGCCCCTTTCTGTTGCTTTTTATCTGCATTAGAGAGGCGTTTTTGATGATTGGCCTTAATTCGACGCGATTGGCCTTTACTTAATTTCTTTTGTTTTGCCACTTTTGGCCTATAACTTGAGTAAATGTCGGGCTTTTTGAAAAAAAAGCTTTAGGTCGACTGATGATACTAATATGATATATCTAAATGCGTTGGATCTAAAGGAAAGCACCGCTAAGGTAACTATGTCTTTTCATAAATCAAATCTTATCTGGCTCGACCTGGAAATGACAGGTCTCGAACCAGCAACAGATAAAATACTCGAAATTGCCACTGTTGTCACCGACAGTGATTTAAACATCTTGGCTGAAGGCCCTGTTATTGCTATTCATCAAAGCGATGAACTGCTTGATGGCATGGACGAGTGGTGCACGACTCAGCACGGTCAATCTGGTTTAACAGCTCGTTGTAAAGCAAGCACATTCACTGAACAAGATGCTATTGATCAAACATTGGCATTTCTAAAGCAATGGGTACCTGCGGGTGCTTCACCTATGTGTGGTAATTCTATCGGCCAAGACCGCCGTTTTATGAATAAGTACATGCCTGAATTGGAAGACTACTTTCACTACCGTAACCTTGATGTGAGTACCGTTAAAGAACTTGCACGTCGTTGGAAACCGGACGTATTAGCGCAAGTGAACAAAAAAGGTTCACATCTAGCCCTCGACGATATCAAAGATTCGATCATGGAATTAAAGGTTTACCAAGAAAAATTCTTTAATTTGTAAAAAACATTTGCAAACACATCGGATTATTGTAGAATCCTGCCCCGCTTAAGACGTTAACCCCCGCGGGGTTAGTGTATCTTTAGCTAAACTTTTATAGTTGAAAGTTATAATTTGCGGCACTAGCTCAGTTGCCAGAACGTTTTACCGCAACCTTCAGGTTGTGCGCCAACGGACAAATTACTGACTACTTTAGAGCGGCACTAGCTCAGTTGCCAGAACGTTTTACCGCAACCTTCAAGGTTGTGCACCAACGGACAAATTACTGACTACT